>NZ_JBISWJ010000099.1:0-114714 GCF_044462225.1 Kocuria kalidii
CTGACGCGCCGCGGGACCGGTCTCCGGGGCCGGCCGCTCAGCGGCGCACGGCCAGCAGCAGACCGGAGCCGGTGGTCAGCAGGGCCGTGCTGAAGCGGTCGTCCTCCCGGAACAGCCGGTGCACGGCCCGCAGGGTGCGGGTGTTCTCCTCGCGGTTGGCCGGCTGCGCCACCTTGTCCTGGTGCAGCGCGTCGTTGACCACGAGCATGCCGCCCGGTCGCAGCAGGCGGACGGCCTCCTCCGCGTAGTCCAGGGTCCCCTCGGCGTCCGCGTCGAGGAACACGAGGTCGTAGGCACCGGCGCTCAGCCGGGGCATCACGAGGGAGGCCCGCCCGGGGATCGTGCGGGTGCGGCTCGTCGGGACTCCCGCCTCCCGGAACGTGTCCCGGGCCGCGCGCAGCGCCCGGATGTCGGTGTCGATCGTGGTCAGCACGGACGTGGCGGGCAGGCCGCGCAGCAGGGCCAGCCCGGACACCCCGGCCCCCGTGCCGACCTCGACCACCGTGGCGGGCCGCGCCGCCGCCGCGAGCACCGTGAGGGCCGCGGCGGTGCCCGGGGTGACCGGGGGGATGCGCAGGGCGAGCGAGCGCTCCCGGGCGCGGTAGGCGATCTCGTCCTCGACGGCGAACGCCTCGGCGTACGACCAGCTCGTGGTCTTGTCCGCGCCCATGGTCCGCCCTTCGTCGCTGTAGTGGATGCGCGTCATCCTACCGGCTGGGCCCCTCCGTCCGGCGACCGTCCAGTCGGCATCCAGCTTCCCCGTCGATCATGGAGACGGTCGACCCGTCGACCCACGGGTCGGCAGACAGGTCGGGCCACGGGTCGAGCAGGGACGTGCTGCCGGGCGCCCGCCCGGCACCACCGTCCGCACCAGCGTCCGAACCGCCGTCCGAACCGCCGCACGAGGAGGAGCGATGTCCCGCCCGGAGCGCGTCGTGCCGGCCCGTCGCAGCAGCGCCGTCCCGGTGGCCGCGGCGACCGTCTGCGCCGTGCTCACCCTGGTCCTGGGCTCCGGCTACGCGGTCGGGCGCTCGGCCGTGGCGGAGTCCGCGAACGGTGCCGACGAGCGGGTCCCGGTCTCGGCGTGGCACGGCACGCACGGGGTGCTGACCGCGGACGAGGTGTCGGCGGACGGGCTGCGCTCGGAGGGGTGGACCCTGCCGACCCTGGCGTCGGACGGGTACCGGGTCCACTCGATGACGCGGGGCTCCCTGTTCGGCCACCCTGTCGTGGTCGTCCGGCTCCACCGGGGCGAGGACGAGGTCGTCGTGGTCGAGCAGCGCGGGCGGATCGACCGGGAGAATCCCATGGACGGGCTCACCGGCCTGCCCGTGAGCGCGGAGGGACTCGAGCCCGTGGCGGTGGAGGGGGTCCCCCTCTGGGTGGACGCCGGACCGCCGTGGCGGGCGGTGCTCGTGGAGGACGCGGTCGTCTACACGGTCAGCGCGGACACCGGCCCGTCCGCGATGGCCCGCACCGTCAACCTCGTCGTGGCCGACGAGCGGGGGCGCGTGGTCGAGCCCGCCGCGGGGGACCCCGGCGTCGTCGACACCGTGGTCATCGGTCTGCGCGAGATCCTCGGCTGAGCGGCCACCGGCCCTCCGACTGGTAAAATCTCCCACTGTGCTCGGCATCAACGGCGGCGAAGTGATCATCCTGGTGCTCCTGGCCCTGTTCATCATCGGGCCGGAGCGGCTGCCGGAGTACGCGGAAAAGCTCAAGGACCTCGTCAGGGCCGCCAAGCGGTACGCGACCGGCGCCACCGAGGAGCTCAAGGAGACCCTCGGGCCCGAGATCGCCGACGTCGACTGGCGCAAGCTCGACCCCCGTCAGTACGACCCCCGCACCATCGTGCGCCAGGCCCTGCTCGAGGAGGACGAACCGGCGGAGCCCGCCGCGCCGCGACCTCGCCCCGGGCCGGTGCTGACCCGGCTGGCGCCCGGCCAGCCGGCGCCCTTCGACACCGAGGCCACCTGAGCCGTCCGCCGCACGCGGCGACGGGGCAGCGCCTCAGCGCGGTCCCAGGCCCAGCGGGCGCCCGGCGAGCCCGCGCGGGCGGGAGCCCAGCGCATCGGCGACGGAGCGGAGTGCGGCCGCCGCGGGCGAGGCCGGCGCCGACCACACGACCGGACGGCCCGCGTCCCCGCCCTCCCGCAGGGCGAGGTCCAGGGGCACGGCGCCGAGCAGCGGCACGTCGTAGCCGAGCCGGCGGGTCAGGGACTCGGAGATCCGGGCGCCTCCGCCGGAGCCGAAGAGCTCGAGCACGGTGCCGTCCGGCATGGGCATGCCCGCCATGTTCTCGACCACCCCGGCCACCTTCTGGCCCGTCTGGACGGCGAGCGTCCCGGAGCGCTCGGCGACCTCGACGGCCGCCTGCTGGGGCGTGGAGACCACGAGCACCTCCGCCGAGGGCAGCAGCTGGGCCACGGAGATCGCGATGTCGCCCGTGCCCGGCGGGAGGTCCAGGAAGAGGTGGTCCAGGTCCCCGAAGTGCACGTCCGTGAGGAACTGCTCGACGGCGCGGTGCAGCATCGGCCCGCGCCAGGCCACCGGCTGGTCCGGGTCCACGAACATCCCGATCGAGATGACCTTGAGCACCCCGGCGCGCCCGGAGTCCTCGCGCGCCGCGTCCGGGACCTCCACGACGGGCGGCAGGATCATGTCCCCCACCTGGGTGGGGCCCCGGTCGATGCCGAGCAGCCCGGGGACGGAGAACCCGTGCACGTCCGCGTCCACGATGCCCACCGAGCGTCCGCGGGCGGCGAGCGCGGCGGCGAGGTTGACGGTCACCGTCGACTTGCCGACGCCGCCCTTGCCGCTGGTCACGGCGTGCACCCGCGTCAGGGAGGAGGGGTCGTTGTAGGGCACGGTCCGGGTGTGGCCCACGCGGTCCTTGAGGGCGGTGCGCTGCTCGGGGGTCATCACGCCGATCCGCACGTCGACGGAGCGCACCCCGGCCACGGTCCCCACGGCGTCCCGCACGTCCTGTTCGATGGTCGAGCGCAGGGGGCAGCCGCTGATCGTGAGCAGCACGTGCACCGCGGCGCGACCGGCGTCGTCGAGCTCGGCGGAGCGGATCATCCCGAGCTCGGTCACGGGCCGGCGCAGCTCGGGGTCGAGCACGCGGTCGAGCGCCGCGCGCAGCGCGGGGTCGAGGGCCTCGGGGGCCAGGACGTCGTCGGGGCGGGGGTCAGACACGGGGGATCCCTCTGGTCTCGGGTGCGGCGGGCCGGTCGGGGCTGCGGTTCCTGCGGCGGGCGCCCCGGCGCGGGTGGGGCCCCGGTTCGTCGGTCTCCGGGTCGTCGTCCTGGGACTCCAGGATCTCCTCGAGCACCGAGCGCAGCTCGGAGCGCACGAAGTCGCGGGTGGCGACCTCGCGCAGGGCGATCCGCAGCGACGCGATCTCCCGGGTCAGGTACTCGGTGTCGGCGAGGTTCTGCTGCGCTCGGCGCCGGTCCTCCTCCTGGGTGACGCGGTCCCGGTCGTCCTGCCGGTTCTGCGCCAGCAGCAGCAGGGGCGCCGCGTACGAGGCCTGCAGGGACAGCATCAGCGTCAGCAGCGTGAAGTTGAGGTCCTTGGAGTCGAACTGCAGCTCCCGGGGGGCGATCGTGTTCCAGCCCAGCCACAGGGCGACGAACACCGTCATCCACAGCAGGAACTGCGGGGTGCCCATGAAGCGGGCGAAGCCCTCGGTCATCCTGCCGAAGGAGTCGGGGTTCGGGCGGAACCGGTCCAGCAGCCCGGGGCGGTGCTCGCGGGGCTGGTCGAGGGCGTTGCCGCGGGTGCTGACGCGGGGGCGCCGGGGCTCGCGCTCACTCATACCGCTTGCCCACCTTCCGGATCGGGGTGCCGTCGTCGGCGGTGCGCCAGTCCTCGGGCAGCAGGGCGTCCAGGACGTCGTCGATGGTGATCGCCCCGACCACCCGGTCGTGGTCGTTGACCACCGGGATGATGGTGAGGTCGTAGGTCGCGAGCTCACGGGCGACGTCCTGCAGCGAGGCGAGGTCGGAGACCGGCTCGAGCGAGCGGTCGATCAGGTTGCCCACGGCCTCGGGCGGGGGATAGCGCAGCAGCTTCTGCGTGTGCACCATGCCCAGGTACTTGCCCGTGGGCGTCTCCAGCGGCGGGCGGGACACGATCACGGCCGCCGCGACCGCCGGGCTGAGCTCCTCCTGGCGGATGTGGGCGAGGGCCTCCGCCACCGTGGCCTCCGGCGGCAGGATGATCGGCACGGGGGTCATGAGGGAGCCGGCCGTGCCCTCCTCGTACTCGAGGAGCCGCCGGACGTCCTCGGCGTCCTCGGGCTGCATCAGGGCGAGCAGCGCCTCGGCCTGGGCGTCGGGCAGCTCGTTGAGCAGGTCGGCGGCGTCGTCGGGCTCCATCTCCTCGAGCACCGTGGCCGCGCGGTCGGAGCCCATGTTCGTGAGGATGTACACCTGGTCCTCCTCGGGGAGCTCCTCCAGGACGTCGGCGAGCCGTTCGTCCTGGAGCTCGTGGGCGATCTCGAGCATGCGCTTGGCGGACATGTCGTGGATCTCGTCGGCCAGGTCGGCGGGCTGCTGCTCCTCGTGGGAGGCCACCCACTGCGTGGCGGGCTGGTGGCCCGCCGCGGAGGGGTCGCCCGCGTCCTCCCAGTCGATGATCAGTGTCTCGTTGCGCCGGCGCATCAGGCCTCCGCCCGTGCCGGTGCGGCGGACGAAGAGCTGGGTGATGAGCCAGTCCCCGGTGTTGCGCTTGCGCTCCATGGCCATGTCCTCGACCGTGGCCGAGCCGGAGCCGTCCCGCAGCTCCACGGTCCGGTCGAACACCTCGCCGACGGCGAGGGTCTCCGCGCCGCGCTGCTCGAAGCGGCGCAGGTTCACGAGTCCCGTGCTGATGATCTTCTCCGCGTCGATGCTGGTCACCCGGGTCATCGGCACGAACACGCGCTTCTTGCCCAGCACCTCCACCACGATGCCGACCACAAGGGGGCGCCGGGACGAGCGCCCGTACCGGGAGCTGCCGCGCATGAGCACGACGACGTCGCGCAGGCGCCCCAGACGGTCGCCCAGGGGGTCGAACACGTCGAGGCCGATCAGGCGCGCGATGAAGATCTTGTCGATGTTGCTGCTCACCGTACAAGACTACCCATCGGCACCCCGGGGGCCCGGCGCGGCGGCCGGGAGCCGGAGCGGGGCCCGGACCGGGGCGAGGATGGGGAAGAATGGACGCATGAGCTCGCCACGGTCCCTGCCCCCCGCCAGCCCCGCCGTCCGCGGCCTTCCCCGCGGGGAGGTGATCGGACGCTACGGCACCTACGCCGACGCGCAGAAGGCCGTGGACCACCTCGCGGACGAGCAGTTCGAGGTCGACCGGATCGCGATCGTCGGCAACGACCTGAAGTCCGTCGAGCAGGTGACCGGCCGGCTCAGCTATCCCAAGGTCGCCGGTCAGGGCGCGCTCAACGGCATGGTCTTCGGCGCGTTCCTCGGACTGATCCTCTCGCTGCTGGGCGGGGAGCAGTGGCTGTCCACGCTGCTGGTCACCGTGCTGATGGGCGGGGCCTTCTGGATGCTGCTCGCCACCGTCACCTACGCCATGCAGCGGGGGAAGCGGGACTTCACCTCGACCAACCAGATCGTCGCCACCTCCTACGACGTGGTGGCGGCCCCCGAGGTGGCCCAGCGGGCCCAGCAGGTGCTGCAGGGGCTCCGGGGGCTGCAGAGCCTCCCGCGCACGGCGCCCGCCCCGCACCCCGGCGCCCCGGCGGGGCCGCCGCAGGGGCCGCGGCAGGGATCCCCGCAGGGCCCTGGCCCGGGCGTGCCCCCGCAGGGCCCCGGCCGGGTCGATCCCTCGCGGGCCCGGCAGCCCGGACAACGGTCCCCGGCGGGGGCCGGGGCTCCGTGGCAGCGGCCGCCCCAGGGCGTGCCGGCGGAGCAGGACCCCGGGCGGACGGCCCCCGCGCCGGTGCCCGTCCCGGAGGAGCAGGCCGAGCCCGCAGCGGCGCCCGGCCCCTCTGCGACGTTCCAGGACCTGCCCGACGGCCGGCCGCAGTACGGCATCCGGCTCCCCGCGGCCGATGCGCCCGGCCAGGGCGGGTCCGGGCAGGACGGGTCGGGACAGGACGGGTCGGGACAGGACCCGGCGGGGAACGAGCCGCCCGCCGGCGGGAGCACGTCCACCCGCGCCTCCGGCTGACCTCCCGCACGCGCGGCGCCCTGCTCAGCTGGGGTCGACGCCCTCCCGGGCGTGCCACAGCCCGGTCATCCAGGCCTCGACCTCGTCCGGGGTGCGCGGCAGCCCGGACGAGAGGTTGACGTTGCCGTCCTCGGTGATGAGGACGTCGTCCTCGATCCGCACCCCGATCCCGCGGTACTCCTCCGGCACCGCCAGGTCCTCCGCCTTGAAGTAGAGCCCGGGCTCGATGGTGAAGACCATGCCGGGCTCGATGACGCCGTCCACGTAGAGCTCCCGCTTGGCCTGCGCGCAGTCGTGCACGTCGAGGCCCAGGTGGTGGCTCGTGCCGTGCGGCATCCAGCGGCGGTGGTGCTGGCCCTCCGCGGACAGCGAGACCTCCGCGGGCACGGGCAGCAGGCCCCAGCTCTCGAGCCGCCGGGCCAGGACCTCCATGGCCGCGGCGTGCACGTCCCGGAACCGGTTGCCGGGCACGGCGGCGTCGAACGCGGCGTCGGCGGCGTCCAGGACCGCCTGGTAGATCCGCCGCTGCACGTCCGAGTACCGCCCGTTCACGGGCAGGGTGCGGGTGATGTCCGCGGTGTAGAGGGAGTCGGCCTCCACACCCGCGTCCACCAGGATGAGCTCCCCGGGGATGACCCTGCCGGTGTTGCGGATCCAGTGCAGGACCGTGGCGTTGTTGCCGCACGCCGCGATGGTGTCGTAGCCGAGGTCGTTGCCGTCCGTGCGGGCGCGGGCGAAGAAGGCGCCCTCGACCATGCGCTCGCCGCGGTGCCGGTGTCCCGCGGCCGCGGGCAGCACGTGCACGATGTCGGTGAAGCCGGCGATGGTCGCGTGCACGGCCTCGCGCAGCTGCCCGACCTCGTGGGCGTCCTTGACCAGCCGGAGCTCCGAGAGGGCCTCGGCGAGCTCGCCGTCGAGGGCGTCCGAGGACTCGAGGTCCACCCCGGTGTTGATCCGGGACGTGTCGACCAGGGCGTCGACGTTCAGGTCCACCTCGCGCACCAGCCGGACCCGCAGGCCGCCGAGGGCCGTGGGCCCGGCGTTCTTGGTGACCGCGTCCTCGAGGCCTCCGAGGTCACGGGTGCGCAGCCCGCAGGCCGTGCCGAGCTCCTCGAGGGTCGGGCGGGGGCCGACCCAGAACTCGCCGTGCTTCGCGTCGGCGTAGAACTCCTTGGAGTCCCGGCCGGCCATCGGGTGGAAGTACAGGGTCGCCTCGTGGTGGCCGCCGTCGTCGCCCGCGCCCTCGTCGACGGGCTCGAGCACCAGCACCGCGTCCGGTTCGTGGTCCACGCCCAGACCCGTCAGGTGGGCGAACGCGGAGTGCGGCCGGAAACGGTAGTCGGTGTCGTTCGAACGGACCTTGAGCGGTCCGGCGGGGAGCACGAGCCGCTCGCCGGGGAACCGTCCGGAGATCCGCCTCCGCCGCGCGGCGGCGAAGTCGGCCACCGGTGCGCGCTCCACCTCGGCGGGCTCCGCGTCGGCCCACCGGGAGCCCATGAACTCCTGGAAGGCGGGGGAGTCGGGGCGCTGGGACCGGTTCTCGACCCGGTCCGAGAGCGGCTGCGTGGCGTCCTGGGGTGTCGTGCTGTGCTCTGTCATGGTTCCTTTCCTCGCGTCGTCCGTCTCATCGTGCCACGGGTGGCCGGGGGCCGTCCCGGCGCGTACCGGTATCGTGGCCGGGGTGAAGATCGACCTGCACACCCACTCGTCCGTCTCCGACGGCACGGAGAGCCCCGCGGACGTCGCCCGCGCCGCGCACGCGGCGGGTCTCGACGTGTTCGCCCTCACCGACCACGACACCACGGCCGGCTGGCAGCCGGCCGGGGACACCGCCGTGTCGCTGGGCGTCGCCTTCGTCCCGGGCATGGAGATCTCCTGCACCACCGGCGACGGCACCTCGGTGCACCTGCTGAGCTATCTGCACGACCCCGAGGACACGGCGCTGCTGGCCGAGGTCGAGTCCTCGCGCTGCTCGCGGCGCACCCGGGCCGAGCGCATGGTCGAGCTGCTGTCCGAGGACTACCCGATCGACTGGGACGTGGTGCTGGCCCACGTCCACGAGGGCGCCACCGTGGGCCGCCCGCACATCGCCGACGCCCTGGTGAGCGCGGGGGTCGTCGAGAACCGCACGGCGGCCTTCGCGTCGGTGCTGCACAGCCGCTCGCGCTACTACGTCCCCCACTACGCCCCGGACCCGGTGCACGCCGTGCGCCTCGTCCGGACCGCCGGCGGCGTCCCCGTGTTCGCCCACCCGCTCGCCGCGGCCCGCGGCCGCGTGGTCGGCCCGGAGGTCTTCGGCGCCATGATCGACGCCGGCCTCGGGGGGCTCGAGGTCGCGCACCGGGACAACCCCGACGACGCCCGCGCGCGTCTCGTGCGGATGGCCTCCGAGCACGACCTGGTGGTCACGGGCTCGAGCGACTACCACGGGGCCGGCAAGCCGAACCGGCTGGGCGAGAACCTGACGTCCGTCCAGTCGCTCGTGCGGATCGAGGAGCAGGCCTGCTCCGGTGTCGCCGTGCGGTACCCCTGAGCGCCCCGCTGCGGTGCTCCGGACCGGTCCCGCCGCCCGACGACGCCGCGGACCGCGGCGGCGGTCCGGTCCGGCGCCGCCGGGCCGGCGCCGGGCTCAGTCCCAGACGGTCGCGTCCGGCAGGCGTGCCCGCATGACCTCGACGGCCTCCGGGTTGCGGTCCACGCACACGAACCGCCGGTCGAGCTGACGGGCGGCGGCGCCCAGGGTCCCTGACCCCGCGAAGAAGTCCAGCACCCAGTCCCCGCGACCCGAGCTGGCCGCGACCATCCGCCGCACGAGTCCCACGGGCTTCTGGGTGGGGTAGCCGGTCTTCTCCCGCCCGGTGGGGGAGACGATGGTGTGCCACCACACGTCCGTGGGCAGCTTGCCCAGCCGGACCTTCTCCGGCGTGACCAGGCCGGGGGCCATGTACGGCTCCCGGTCCACCTCGGCGCTGTCGAAGAGGTAGCGCGCCGGGTCCTTGACGTAGACCAGGACGTTGTCGTGCTTGGCGGGCCAGCGACGGCGGGAGCGCCCGCCGTAGTCGTAGGCCCAGATGATCTCGTTGAGGAAGCACTCCCGCCCGAAGATCGTGTCCAGCATGACCTTCGCGTAGTGCACCTCCCGGTAGTCCAGGTGCAGGTACAGCGTCCCGTCCTCTGCGAGGACCCGCCACGCCTCCCGCAGCCGGGGCTCCAGGAACCCCCAGTAGTCGGCGAACGCGTCGTCGTAGCTGCGCAGCGCCCCCAGCACGGTCGTGTAGGAGCGGCCGGCGAAGCCGGTCCGGTCGCCCTCGCCGCCCGCGGCCGGGGTGACCGTGGCCTCCCGCCGCCGCTGGGTCCGGCCGGTGTTGAACGGCGGGTCCACGTAGATCATGCGGAAGGCCCCGTCGGGCAGCCGCCGCAGGAGATCCAGGTTCTCCGCGGCGACCACCGCGTCGGGGCCCTCGGCGTCGAAGGCGAAGAGGCTCACTCGGCGGCGGTGCCGCTCGGCTCCTGCCCGGCGGCGCCGCTCTGGCCCCCGCGCCGGCGCCGCCGGCGCCGGGTGGTGCCGTCCGAGGTCTGCTCCACCGAGGTGTCCCGGGGGGTCTCGCGGGTGCGCTCGCGCGGGGCGCGGGACTCTCCGCGCGGGGGGTCCGACTTCTCCGCGTCGTTCCGACGGCCACGGCCGTCACGGCGGCCCTCATTGCGGCCCTCGCCGCGGCGGGAGTCGCCGCCCGCACGCGGGGAGTCGCCCCGGTCGCGCGAGCGCCCGCCCCGGCCGTCGCCGCGCGGCCCGCCCTTGCGCCCGCCGGGCTCGCCGAGGTCCTCGAGCACCTCGGCGCCGAGGCCCTCGTGGGTGCGCTTGGAGCGGGGGAGACGGCCCCTGGTGCCCTTCGGGATGCTCAGCTCCTCGTACAGGTGCTCCGAGGACGAGTACGTCTCGCGGGGCTCGGGGATGCCGAGCTCCAGGGCCTTGTCGATCAGCCGCCAGCGGGGCACGTCGTCCCAGTCCACGAACGTCACGGCCGTGCCCTTGTTGCCGGCGCGGCCGGTGCGGCCGGTGCGGTGCAGATAGGTCTTCTCGTCCTCGGGGCACTGGAAGTTGATCACGTGGGTGACGTCCTCGACGTCGATGCCGCGGGCGGCGACGTCCGTGGCCACGAGCACGTCGACCTTGTTGTGGCGGAACGCGCGCAGCGCCTGCTCCCGGGCGCCCTGGCCCAGGTCGCCGTGCAGGGGGGCCGCGGCGAAGCCGCGGGTGATCAGCTCGTCCGCGAGCTTTGCGGCGGCCCGCTTGGTCTTCGTGAAGACGATCGTGCGCCCGCGGCCCTCGGCCTGCAGGATCCGCGCGACGACCTCGTCCTTGTCGAGGTGGTGCGCCCGGTAGACCACCTGGCGGATGTCCTTCTTCGTGGCACCCTCGTCCGGTGCGGCCGCCCGGATGTGCATCGGCTTGGTCATGTAGCGGCGGGCCATCGCGACCACGGGGCCGGGCATCGTCGCGGAGAACAGCATGGTCTGCCGGACCTCGGGCACGGCCGAGAGCAGCTTCTCCACGTCGGGCAGGAACCCGAGGTCGAGCATCTCGTCGGCCTCGTCGAGCACCACGGCCCGCACCGCGGAGAGGTCCAGGAGGCGCTGCCGGTTGAGGTCGATGAGCCGGCCGGGGGTGCCGACCACGACCTCGACGCCCGCCTGCAGCTCCTCGATCTGGGGCTCGTAGGCGCGGCCGCCGTAGATCGTCGCCACCCGGGCGTTGCGGGTCCTGGCGGCGGTGGCCAGGTCGTGGCCGACCTGGACGGCGAGCTCGCGCGTGGGCACCACGATGAGCGCCTGCGGGGCTCCGGGCTTCTTCAGCCTGTCCCACCCGGCGTCGCCGCGGCCCACCACGCGCTGGACCACCGGGATGCCGAAGCCGAGCGTCTTGCCCGTGCCGGTCTTGGCCTGGCCGATGATGTCCTGGCCGGACAGCGCCACCGGGAGCGTCATGGCCTGGATGGGGAAGGGGTGGACGATGCCCTCGGCCGCGAGGGAGTCCACGATGTCCTGGCGCACCCCGAACTCGGCGAAGTCCTGGGGCAGCGGCTCGGGGTTCTCGGTGGTCTCGACGACCACCTCGGGGGCGCCGTCGAGGGTGGCGTCGAGGGCGTCGTCGTCGCGGGGGGCGGTGGCCTCCGGCGCGGCGTCGGTGATGTAGTCGGTCACGATCGGGTTCCTTCGTTCGGGCACGCCCGCCGGAGGGAGGGGACCGCGGGGTCCGGCCTCCGGGCCGCCGTGCTGGCGGCCGCGGGGGGCGTGCAGTGGGTGGAAGCCGATCGTGAGCGTGCGCCGCCTCCGCCCGGCGGGCCACGGGAGCGTGGCGTCCGGGTGCGGTCCTGCGCGCGGCCGCCGTGGCGGGGCCGGGTCGCGGGGAAGCGGGAGGGTGTCTGTACGTTGGTGGGATCGCGGGTACGACCGGTCATCCAGTGCGCTTAACAGTGTAGCCCGACGACCGCGCACACTCCGTGCGGTCGCCGGGCGGGCCCGCCGCGGCGGGCGGACGTACGGGGTCAGTCGTCCTTCGTGAAGGGGGTGAAGCCGACGGTCCGCTTCTGCTCGCCGCCGACGGAGGCGTAGCCGATGACGTCCGCGGGCACCACGGTCACGTTGCCCTTGGCGTCCGTCAGGGTCAGCGGGGACCCGGAGGAGATGGCCGCGGTGATCAGCTCCACGGCCTCGGGCGCCTGGAGCGCGGAGTCGACGACGATCTCCCGGGCGACGTGCTGGACACCGATCTTGATTTCCATGGTTCCTCCTCGGGACAGGACTGCGGGGTGCGTCCCGGTCAGTCTAGGGAGGCCCCTACTCCCAGTCCTCGTCGATGATCGAGATTCCGCCCCAAGCTAAACGGAAGATCTGGCGCTGGGCCTCGGCCCGCCCGCCGGTCCCGGGGTTGCGGATCCAGTGCACCGCGGCGGTCTGCGCCATGCCGGTCAGGGAGCGGGAGACGAGCACCGCGTGCGGGTGGCTCAGCCCCGCGTTGGGCCCGAGGACACCCGCGATCGAGTCCGCGACGGCCAGGTGGAAGTTCTCGAACCGCTCGGCGACCTCCGGGTCCGCCAGCAGGTCCGACTCGAAGATCAGCCGGTGGGCCTCCGGGTTGGCCTCCACGAAGCCGAAGTAGACGTCCAGCATGGACTCCACCCGCTGCCGGTTGACGTCGCTGGCCTGCAGCGCCGAGACGAGCCCGACCGCGAGCTCCTGGAGGTAGTGGTCCACGAGGGCGAGGTAGAGCTCGCGCTTGCCGGGGAAGTGCTGGTACAGGACGGGCTTGCTCACCTGGGCGGCGTCGGCGATGTCGTCCATGGACGACCCATGGTAGCCGTTCGAGGAGAACACGGTCAGGGCGGTCTCGAGCAGCTGCCGCCGGCGGGCCTCGCGCGGGAGGCGCGCGGGGCGGCCTCTCCTGGTCTCAGTCATGAACCGTTCCTCCTCAACCGGCCGGCGGCGCCGGCCACACGAAATGCTGCCCTACCCCGCGGCCTGCGGTCGTCGGGTGACCTCCGGGTCCGCGGTGGCCGGCGGCGCAGGCCGCTCCGCCGGGGCCGCCGGGACCTCGATGCCGTAGAGCGCCGACAGGCCGGTGATGTACTCGTCCTGCCGGCCCTGCGCGGCGAGCTCGCGCGCGCGGACGGTGGGGGTGTGCAGGAGGGAGCGGACCATGCGGCGCATCGCGAGCTCGATCTGCTCCTGGGCGCCCGTGCACCCGTGGTAGGAGGTGACCTTCTCGAGCTCGGCGTCCAGGACGGCCATCGTGTGCTTGCGCAGCGCCACGATCGCCGCGTCCATGTCCCGCGCGTCCTGGCTCGCGGCGAACTCCTGGGACGCACGCTCGACGATGCCGCTCGCGGCCTCGACGGACTCCAGGGTCTCGTCGGGGGCGGCCAGGCGCACCGACTCCAGGGTGATGAGCTCGACGCCGGGCAGGTCCGCCACGGCCGGGTCGAAGTCCCGGGTGAGGGCCAGGTCGACGACGGTGCGGGGTCCGGCCGGGAACGCGGCGGCGCCCATGGGGGCGGAACCGCCGCTGCAGCCGACGACCACGTCGGCGCGCTCCAGGGCGGCGGCCAGCTCCTCGTCCCCCACCGGCGTGCCGCCGCGGTTCTGCGTGAACTGCTCGGCCCGGCCGGACGCGGAGTAGACCTCGATGTCGGCGCAGCCGCGGTCGCGGAGGGCGGCCATCGTGGCCCCCGCGTAGGCCCCCGTGCCGAACACCAGGGCCCGCCGCGACGCCCAGGTCCCGGTCGTGACGTCGTCGGCGAGGTCGAGGGCCACGGAGACGATGGAGCGTCCCCGCTCGCCGAGGGCCGTCTGCGTGCCCACCTTGCGGGCCGTGCGGGCGGCCGCCTCGAACAGGCGCAGGAGGTTGCCGGAGACGGTGCCGGCCTGCTGCGCGTCGTTGAGGGCGCGCCGGACCTGTCCGGTGATCTCGCGCTCGCCCACCACGGCGGACTCCAGGCCGGAGACGACGGTGAAGAGGTGGCGCGCGGCGCCCGCATCGGTGAAGGCCCGCAACGAGCCGGCGACGAACTCGGGGTCCAGCCCGGCGCGGGAGCCGATCTGCTCGGCGAGCTCCGCCAGGACCTCGTCCAGCGCCGCCTCGGGGGAGGAGCCCGGCGCGCCGTCGAGCTCGCCGTAGATCTCGAGCCGGTTGCACGTCGAGAGGGTCACGGAGCCCCGGAGCGGGCCGCTGCGGACCATCTCCTCGGACAGACCGAGCGCACCGGTGCTGAGACGCGCAACGGTGTTCAGATCGACGTTCTGGTGGGAGGCGACGAGTGCGAAGAGGACCACAGTGCATTCATACTAGACGGTCACCGGGAATCCGCGTCTCGGTGACGCACGAGAGAACGCTCACCCCGCCCCGCCCCGGCCGTGGTGCGGCATCGGTGGAGCGGCGGTGCGGCGGCGCCGACGGCGCGGTGACGGGGCGTCGGTAAACGACGTCGGTGTTCCTTGGCACAATGGGAGCACTATGCCTACCACCCCTGAGACGGCGAGCACGCCGGACACGTCGACCGCAGCCGCTCCCGGGCATCCCACGGGCGGCACCCATCCTGCGACGGCGTTCCAGCGCCTGACCGGATCGCTCGGGGCGCTCCCGGAGGGCCACCCGCTGCGGTCCGCCGGCACGGCGGACGCCCCGCTGCTGCAGACCCTCACCGGCCGCGCACCCGACCGCCGCCCGGTGTGGTTCATGCGGCAGGCGGGCCGGTCGCTGCCGGAGTACCGCTCGCTGCGCCAGGGCACGGCCATGCTCGACGCCTGCCTCGACCCCGCGATGGCCGCCGAGATCACCCTCCAGCCGGTGCGCCGGCACGACGTCGACGCCGCCATCTTCTTCTCCGACATCGTCGTGCCCATGCGGGTCGCCGGCGTGGACGTCGAGATCGTTCCCGGCCGCGGGCCGGTGCTGGAGCACCCCGTGCGCACGGCCGCCGACGTCGCGGCGCTCCCCGAGCTCGACGACGCGGACCTCGACCCGATCCGCGAGGCGGTGTCCCGCACCGTCGCGGAGCTCGGGCAGACCCCGCTCATCGGCTTCGCGGGCGCACCGTTCACGGTGGCGGCCTACATGGTCGAGGGCGGCCCCTCCCGGGACCACCTCCTGCCGCGCACGATGATGCACGCGGACCCCGCGGCCTGGCGGGCGCTCGCCGGGTGGGCGGCCCGCACCTCCGGCGCGTTCCTGCGCGCCCAGGTCGAGGCGGGCGCCTCGGCCGTGCAGCTGTTCGACTCCTGGGCGGGATCCCTGTCGCTGGCCGACTACTCCGCGCACGTCCTGGAGCACTCGGCGGCCGCGCTGCGCGCCGTCGAGGACCTCGCCGTGCCCCGGGTCCACTTCGGGACGGGCACGGGCGAGCTGCTCGCCGCGATGCGGGACGCCGGCGCGGACGCGGTCGGTGTCGACCACCGGCTCCCCCTCGCCGAGGCGAACCGGCGGCTCGGCGGGGCCACGGTGCTCCAGGGCAACATCGACCCGGCGCTGCTCGCGGCCCCCTGGCCGGTGCTCGCCGAGCACGTGCGCGAGGTGCTGCGCGGCGGCGGCGAGGCGCCGGGCCACGTCGTGAACCTCGGGCACGGGGTCCCCCCGGGGACGGACCCCCAGGTGCTGACCGACCTCGTGTCCTTCGTCCACGACCAGCCGCTGGAGCGCCCCCCCGGCGGTGGTCGGCGGTGAGCGCGGCGCCGGACCGGCGGCCCGGCCGCAGCACTCCGCCCCGCTCCGCCCTCGTGGTGGGCGGCGGCGTCTCCGGGCTCGTGGCGGCCCGTGACCTGGCGGCCCGCGGGCTGCGCGTCACGCTGGTCGAGGCCGAGGACCACCTCGGCGGTGCCGTGGGCGCCCACCAGGTCGCGGGCCTCGTCCTGGACTCCGGCGCCGAGTCCTTCGCGACCCGCTCCCGGGCCGTCCCCGACCTGCTGGACGAGCTGGGACTGGGCGAGCGCGTGGTGCACCCCAACCGTGCCGGGTCGTGGCTCTTCCTCCCGGAGGGTGCGGTGCCCGCACCCAATTCCGGGATCCTGGGCATCCCCGCCGACCCGACGGCCCCCCGGCTGCGGGCGGCCCTCGGCCGGGCGGGCATGCTGCGCGCCGGCCTGGACCGCCGGCTCCCGTCGTTCGTCGGGACGACCGAGCGCTCGCTGGGCGGACTGGTGCGCGCGCGGATGGGGGAGCGCGTGCTCGAACGGCTCGTGGCGCCGTTCACCGCGGGCGTCCACTCCGCCCACCCCGACGACCTCGACGTCGACGCCGTGGCCCCCGGTCTGCGCCGGGCCCTGCGCGAGAACGGGTCGCTGGGCGCCGCGGCCGCGGCCCTGCGCCTCGCCGCACCGGCCGGGGCGAACGTGGCCGGGCTGCGCGGCGGGATGAACGCCCTGTCGGAGACGCTCGTGCACGACCTCGAGCGGGCGGGCGTGAAGCTCGTCACCGACTACGACGTCATCGCCCTGGACCGCGACCCCCGCCGCGACGGCTGGATGGTCATCCAGCGGCAGCCGCGGCACGGGCACAAGACCGCCGTGGCGCGGGGCGAGCTGCTCGTCATGGCCGCGGACGGCACGACCGCCGTCCGGCTGCTCGCCAGCCACGAGGACGAGCTGCAGCGCTTCGCCCCGGAGGCCGGGCCCCAGGTGGCCCTGGCCACGCTCGTGGTCGACGAGCCGCGCCTCGACGGGGCCCCCCGCGGCACCGGCCTGCTCGTGAGCGAGGACGCCCGTGGCGTGCGGGCCAAGGCCCTCACCCACGCGAGCGCCAAGTGGGACTGGGTCCGGGAGGCCGCCGGCCCCGGCCGGCACGTGCTGCGGCTGTCCTACGGCCGCGCCCAGCCCGAACCCTCGGTCGTGCCGCCGGAGGTGGCCCTGCCCGACGAGCAGCTCATCCGCCTGGCGCTCTCCGACGCCTCGACGCTGATGGGCATGCCGCTGCGGCCCGCGCAGCTGGCCGGTGCCGACATCGTGCGCTGGCGCTCGGCGCTGCCCCGCGCCGGCGTCGGGCACGCCCGCCGGGTCGCCGAGTTCCGCCGGGCGCTCGCGGAGCTGCCCGACGCGGTGGCGGTCGGCGGGTGGCTCGCGGGGACGGGCCTCGCCTCCGTCGTCGCCGACACCCGCACCCAGGTCCGTACCCTCCTCGCCGAGGCGGGCGTCCCGGACGACGCCGCGCCGGCCGCCCCCGAGCAGGGACGGACGACCTCGACCAGCACCCCACGAAAGGACTGAGCCTTGTCCCACGACACCAGCCCCCACGAGCCCGGCGGCGATCCCGCCGCCCGGCCCGAGCCCAGGGAGGACGGTGGCCCGGACCGGCTGCACTGGGCCGTCTGGTCCGTCTTCGCGCGCCCCGCCGGCCGTTCCGAGGCCCGGACGGCCGACGAGGACGCCTCCGCCGCCGCGGAGTTCGACGGCGTCGTCGAGCAGCTGGCGGCAGAGGGCGTGACGCTGCGCGGAGCCTATGACGTCTCGGGGATGCGCGAGGACGCCGACGTCCTCACGTGGCTGCACGGCGACGACCCGCGCGCGCTGCAGTCGGCGGTCCGCCGGCTGCGCCGCACGGGACCCCTGGCGGGCACCGAGCAGGTCTGGAACGCGATGGGGGTCCACCGGGACGCCGAGTTCACCCGCAACCACTCCCCGTCGTTCGCCCGCGGGGTGCCCCCGGAGGACTGGGTGTGCGTCTACCCGTTCGTGCGCTCCTACGAGTGGTACTACATGAACCCCCAGCGCCGCGGCGAGATGCTGCGCAACCACGGCATGGCGGCGCGCGACTACCCGCAGGTCCTCGCGAACACCATCGCGTGCTTCGGGCTCAACGACTTCGAGTGGCTGCTGGCGCTGGAGGCCCCCGAGCTGGTCGACCTCGTCGACGTCATGCGGGCCTTCCGCAACACGGAGGCCCGGCTGCACGTGCGCGAGGAGACGCCGTTCTACACGGGCCGCCGGCTGCGCACCGACGAGATCGCGGAGGTGCTCCGATGAGCGCCGAGAACGCCCTGTCCCGCGCCCGGGCGCACGCCCCCGAGGACTACGACGCCGTCATCCTCTCGTCCTTCGGAGGGCCCGAGGGCCAGGACGACGTCCTGCCGTTCCTGCGCAACGTCACGAGGGGACGCGGCATCCCGGACGAGCGGCTCGAGGAGGTCGCCACCCACTACCGGGCCAACGGCGGGGTGAGTCCCATCAACGACCAGAACCGCGCCCTGCGCTCCGCCCTCGAGGCCGAGCTGCTCGGCCGGGGACTGAGCGTGCCCGTGCTGTGGGCCAACCGCAACTGGGCGCCCTACGTGGGTGACGTGCTGCGGGAGTGCCACGCCCGCGGGATGCGCCGGCTCCTGGTGCTCGCCACGAGCGCCTACTCGAGCTACTCCGGGTGCCGGCAGTACCGCGAGGACTACGGCGTGGCCCTCGAGGAGCTCGGCCTCACGGACGAGATGCACGTCGACAAGGTCCACCAGTACTACGACTCGGAGGGTTTCGTGCAGCCCTTCGTCGAGGGTCTGCGGGACGGGCTCGCGCAGGTGCGCCGGCGTCTCGGCGCGGACGGCGGCCGGATCGCCGTCCTGTTCTGCACCCACTCCATCCCCACGACCGACGCCGAGGCCTCCGGCCCGGCGCGGATGGACTTCGAGGAGGACTCGGCCTACGTCGCCCAGCACCTGGCCGTGGCCCGGACCGTGCTGGAGCGCGTGGGGCTCGAGGAGCTGGGGGACCACACCTGGGACCTCGTGTACCAGTCCCGCTCCGGCCCCCCGCAGGTGCCGTGGCTCGAGCCGGACGTCAACGACGCCCTCGAGGAGGTCGCCGACCGGGGGGTGGCCGGCGCGGTCCTGGTGCCGCTGGGCTTCGTCTCCGACCACATGGAGGTCAAGTGGGACCTCGACACCGAGGCCCTGGAGACCTGCGAGCGGCTCGGTCTCCCGGCCGTGCGCACCCCCACCGCGGGAACGCACCCCGCGTTCGTGGCAGGGCTCGCGGACCTCGTGGAGCAGCGGATCGCCGGGCGCACGGCGCCGCCCCGGGTCTCCGCGTGCGCCCGGGGCACGTGGTTCGACGACTGCGCCCCGGACTGCTGCGTCAAGGTGCTGCGCGGCGCCACCGGGCCCCGTCCGACCATCGCGCAGCGCCCCCACGGCGAGCCGATCCCGGTCGACCTCGACGCGGCCGGGGAGGTGCGGTGGACGTGACGGCCGCGGCGCAGGCGCTCCCGGCCTTCCGGGTCGGGACCCGCGGCTCCCGGCTCGCGCTCACCCAGACCACCACGGCGGCCCGTGCCGTCGCGGCCGCGGGCGGGCTGGAGCCCGAGCTCGTCACGATCCGCACCGAGGGCGACGTCCTGACCGGTCCGCTGTCCCAGATGGGCGGCACCGGGGTCTTCGCCACGGCGCTCCGGGCCGCGCTGCTGGCCGGCTCCGTGGACCTGGCCGTGCACTCCCTCAAGGACCTGCCCACCGCACCCGTGCCGGGCCTGGAGGTCGCCGCGGTGCCGGAGCGGGAGGATCCCCGGGACGCCCTCTGCGCCCGCGACGGTCTGGGCCTCACCGGTCTGCCCCCGGGTTCGAAGGTCGGCACCGGTTCCCCGCGCCGTGCGGCGCAGGTGCGCGCGGCGCGCCCGGACCTGGAGATCGTCGACATCCGCGGCAACGTGGGCACCCGGCTGGGGCGGGTGGCCCCCGGTGACCTCGACGCCGTGGTGCTCGCCGCGTCCGGGCTGCGGCGTCTCGGCCTGGAGGACGCGATCACCGAGCTGATCGACCCGTCCGTCATGCTTCCCGCCCCCGGACAGGGTGCCCTGGCCCTCGAGTGCCGCGCCGAGGACGCCTCCGGCGACACCCCCCTCACCGCAGGCCTCGCCGCGGTGGACCACCTGGAGACCCGGCTGGCCGTGACCGCGGAACGGGCGCTCCTGACCCGGCTCGAGGCCGGGTGCGCGGCCCCCGTGGGCACCTTCGGGCGGTTCGAGGACGGGGAGCTCGTGCTCGACGCCGTCGTGGCCGACCCGGACGGCAGCCGGCTCCTGCGCAGCAGCGGCCGCACGGTGGAGCGCACCGTCGAGGCCGCCCGCGACCTGGGCACCCGGCTGGCCGACGACCTGCTCGCCGACGGCGCCGGCCGACTGGCCCGGTTGACGCTCTGAGCCCCGTGCCGCCTCCCGGCCCGGCCGATCGGCCCGCCGACCCCGGCACCGCCCTGCGCGGTGCCAGGGTCGTCGTCACCCGCTCCGCCGACCGCGCCGGGGAGCTCGTGGGGCTGCTGCGCGGGCACGGCGCCCTGGTCCGGCTCGCCCCTCTGCTCGAGGCGACCCTGCCCGGGGACACCGGCGGACTGGCTGCCCTCCTGGACCGGGCCGCCGCCCCGGGGCCCGCCGGCCGGACCTGGCTGGCGGTGACCTCGGTCAACACGGTGCGGGCCCTGCACGCGGTCGCCGGGGACCCTGCCGGTGCGGGGCTCGGCGCCCGTTGCGCCGCCGCGCGACGGGAGGGTCTGCGCGTCGCCGCCGTGGGGGAGGCCACGGCCGCGGCGCTCACGGCGGCGGGACTGCCGCCGGACCTCGTGCCCGGCACGTCGCACTCGGCGGCCGGTCTGCTCGCCGACTGGCCGTGCGAGCCCGAGCCCGGGACCGTGCTGCTGCCGCTCTCCGCCCGGGCGCGACCCACCCTGGAGGCGGGGCTGACCGCCAGGGGGTACCGTGTCCTGACGGCGACGGCATACGAGACCGTGCCCTGGCCGGCGGCCCAACCCCTCGCCCGGACCGCACCGGACGACGACCTGGAGGTGCTCGGGCGACCGGCCCTGCTGACGGCCCTCGCCGCGGGTGAGGTCGACGCCGTGGTGCTCACGGCGCCGTCGCACCTCGCCGAGCTCGTGGGCGACGACCCGGCCGTCCTGGCCGGCACCGTCCTGGTGGCCATCGGCGAGCCGACCCGGCGCGCCGCGGCCGGACACGGGCTGCCGTCCGTGGCCGCGTCGCTGCCGACCCCGGAGGGCATCGTCGACGCCCTCGCCCGGGCCCTCGCGACCCCGGGACGGGCCGGGCGCTCCGCACCGCAGGCACCTGCACCGCCGACGCCGGCTCCGACGACACCGGCTCCGACGACACCAGCTCCGCCGACACCGATCCCGACGACCGAGGAGACGAACTCCGTGACCCACCGAACCCCGCGCCACGACCTGGTGTCCCGGCCCCGACGGCTGCGGACCACCCCGGCCGTGCGCCGCCTCGCCGCGCAGACCCGGGTCCACCCGGCCGACCTCGTCCTGCCCGTGTTCGTCCGCGAGGGACTCTCCGAGCCGGCCCCGCTCGGCTCCATGCCGGGCGTCGTCCAGCACTCCATGGACTCCCTCCGGCGGGCCGCCGCCGAGGCGGCGGCCAAGGGCCTCGGCGGGTTCATGGTCTTCGGCGTGCCCGCCGAGCGGGACCCCGAGGGCAGCGCGGGGTGCGATCCGGAAGGCATTTTGAACCGGGCCCTGCGTGCCGTCCGCGCCGAGGTCGGCGACGACCTCGTGGTCATGGCCGACCTGTGCCTGGACGAGTTCACCGACCACGGCCACTGCGGCGTCCTGGCCGAGGACGGGACCGTGGACAACGACGCGACCCTGGAGATCTACGGCCGGATGGCCGTGGCCCAGGCCGAGGCGGGCGCCCACGTGCTCGGCCCCTCCGGGATGATGGACGGCCAGGTCGGCGTGATCCGCTCCGCCCTGGACGGGGCGGGCCGTCCCGACGTCGCCGTCCTGGCCTACTCCGTGAAGTACTCCTCGGCGTTCTACGGCCCGTTCCGCGAGGCCGTGGACTCCCAGCTGCAGGGCGACCGCCGCACCTACCAGATGGACCCCGCCAACCGCCGGGAGGCGCTGCACGAGCTGCAGCTGGACCTCGACGAGGGCGCCGACATGGTCATGGTCAAGCCCGCCATGAGCTACCTCGACATCCTCCGGGACGTCGCCGAGGTGTCCCCGGTGCCCGTCTCCGCGTACCAGATCTCGGGCGAGTACGCCATGATCGAGGCCGCCGCCGCCAACGGCTGGATCGACCGGCGGGCCGCCGTCCAGGAGTCGGTGCTGTCCATCCGCCGGGCCGGGGCCGACTCCGTGCTCACCTACTTCGCCGTCGAGCTCGCGGACTGGTTCCGCGAGGAGAACGGCCTCTCCTGACCCTTCCCCCCGTCCCCGAAGCCGGTACCCCGGCGAAAGGAAGCAGACAGAACCCATGAGCGTTTCCCAGGAACTCTTCGACCGTGCGCGCCGGGTCATGCCCGGCGGGGTCAACTCCCCGGTGCGGGCCTTCGCCTCCGTGGGCGGCACCCCGCCCTTCATCACCGCGGCCAAGGGGCCGTACCTCACCGACGCCGACGGCCGCGAGTACGTCGACCTCGTCTGCTCGTGGGGGCCCGCCCTCGTCGGGCACTCCCACCCGGCGGTCATCGAGGCCGTCCACGAGGCCGTCGAGCGGGGTCTGTCCTTCGGGGCCACGACGCGCGGCGAGACCGAGCTCGCCGAGCTCGTGGTCGAGCGGATCGGCGCCATCGACGAGCTGCGCATGGTCTCGACCGGCACCGAGGCGGCCATGACCGCGATCCGACTGGCGCGCGGGGTGACCGGCCGGGATCTCGTCGTGAAGTTCGCCGGGTGCTATCACGGGCACGTGGACTCCCTGCTGTCCGAGGCGGGCTCCGGCGTCGCGACCCTCGCCCTGCCCGGCTCCGCCGGGGTCACCGCGGCCACCGCGGCCGAGACCCTCGTGCTGCCCTACAACGACCTCTCCGCCGTGGAGGAGGCCTTCGCCGCCCACCCCGGCCGGATCGCCGCGGTCATCACCGAGGCCGCACCCGCCAACATGGGCGTGGTCACCCCCGTCGAGGGCTTCAACGCCGGTCTGCGCCGGATCACCCGTGAGCACGGGGCCCTGATGGTCCTCGACGAGGTGCTGACCGGGTTCCGGGTGCACGAGGCCGGCTACTGGGGGCTGACCGCCGCCGGGGAGGACGGCTGGGAGCCGGACCTGTTCATGTTCGGCAAGGTCATCGGCGGCGGTCTGCCGGTCGCCGGCGTGGGCGGACGGGCTGAGGTGATGAACCACCTGGCGCCGCTGGGCCCGGTCTACCAGGCCGGGACCCTGTCCGGGAACCCCGTGGCCATGGCAGCGGGCGCGGCGACCCTGCGCACCGCCGACAGGATCGCCTACCAGACGGTCGACCGGCGCTCGGCGCAGCTGCAGGAGGCCGTGCGTTCCGCGCTCACGGAGGCCGGCGTCGACCACTCGATCCAGTCGGCCGGGAGCCTGTTCTCGGTCGCCTTCGGCACCTCCGCCACCGGGGTGCACGACTACGCGCAGGCCAGGTCGCAGGAGACGTTCCGCTATCCGGCGTTCTTCCACGCGATGCTGGACCAGGGGGTCTACCTGCCGCCGTCGGTGTTCGAGGCCTGGTTCCTCTCCGCCGCGCACGACGACGCCGCGATGGACCGGATCGTCTCCGCCCTGCCGGCCGCGGCCCGCGCGGCCGCCGAGGCTCGGCCGGCCGCCTGAGCGGGGTTCCGCCGCCGTCCCGGGGAGCGCTCAGACGTCCTCGGGACGGCGGAGCGGCCAGGCGCCGTCGACCACCGCGTCGGGACGGGTCCGGCGGAAGTACTCCTGGAGGCTCGCGGCCTGCTCGGCCGCCCACCCGACCTGGTCGGCGTGCAGGTCGGGCGCGGGGCGCACCAGCTCGGGGAACCGGCCGGCCATCAGCACGGCGAGCCGCTCCGTGGCGAGCGAGTCCGCCGCCGAGGTGTGCGCCGCGGTGAGATCGACCCCGTACTCCTCGCACAGCGCCCCGAGGGTCCGCTTCCCGCGCCGGTACCGGTGCACCTGCTTGTTGAGGACGTAGGGGTCCAGGACCGGGAACGGCTGCGGGACCTCGACGTCGTGGCGCCGGCCCTCGTGGGCGAGGACCGTGAAGTCGTAGGAGGCGTTGAACACCAGCACGGGCGTCCCCGCCGTGAAGAGGGCGTCCAGGACGCCGGCGATCTCCGCCACGACCTCCGCGGCGGGCCGCCCCTCGGCACGGGCCCGCTCGGTGCTCACCCCGTGCACGGCGGCCGCCTCCTCGGGGATCTCCACCCCCGGGTCCGCCAGCCACTCCCACTCGTCGACCACGGCGCCCGTGGCGTCGGTGCGCACCACGGACGCCGTGACGATGCGGGCCGTGTGCGGATCGCGTCCGGTCGTCTCGAGGTCGAAGGAGGCGCGCGGACCCTCGGTCCACGCGGGGGCGCCCCCCGGTGCGCCGGACGGCTCCTCGAGGTCGAAGAGCACGTCCTGCTCCGCGGTGTCGTCGGCGGCCGGCGGAGCGGGCCGCGTGGCGCGCAGCGGGGCGGCGTCGAACAGGGGCAGCTGGTCGGTGGGGCCGGCGGGGCCCGGGGACGAGGACATGGCACCCACCGTACCGCCCGTCTCCGACCCCGTGCGCCCTCCTGCCGCGGAGCACCCAGCGTGGCTCCTCCGCGAGGAACCGGGCGCGTGCGGCCCGGACGGCCGACGACGAGCGGCCGCCGCCGGCCCGAGCGGCTCCCGACGGGCGCTCCGGGCACGTGGAACGGACTGTTAGACCGTCGGAGCTCCGTGATGGGATGAGATCCATGCGGCACTCCCAGGACAGCCCCCCCACCCCGAGTCCCGTCGCGCCCGGGACCGGGCCGGTGCGCTGGAACCTGGTGCCCCCGCACGGCTCCGGGCCGGAGCGCACCCCGTGGCGCCCGAGCGCCGAGCAGGAGGAGATCGCCGGCCTGCCCGCCGGGTGCGGTCCGCGGCTCGTGCTGGGGGGACCGGGCACCGGCCGGAGCCGGGTCCTCGTCGAGCTGGCGGCCCGCCGGATCGCCCAGGGACTCGACCCTGACCGGCTGCTCGTGCTGACGCCGTCCCGGCTCTCGGCCGCCCGTCTGCGGGACGACCTCACCGCCGCCGTCGCGGCGACGATGAGCTCCCCGCCCGTGCGCGCGTGGCAGTCCTACGCCTTCGACCTGCTCCGGCGGGCCCAGAACGAGGGGCTGCTCCCGGGGGTCGCCCACGGTCCCAAGCTGCTGTCCGGCCCCGAGCAGGACGTCCTCATCGGTGAGCTCATGGCCGGGCACGCGGCGGGGGTGGGAGCCGCCGTGGTGTGGCCGCCGGACCTGCGGGAGGCCCTGGGCACCCGGGGTTTCCGGCAGGAGGTGCGCGAGCTCTTCGACCGGATGTCCGAGTACGACCTCGACCCCGACGACCTCCGCGTCCTCGCCCGGCGGCTCGACCGCCCGGACTGGGCGGCGGCCGCCACGATGCGTGCCGAGTACCAGGCCGTGCGCCGGCTGCGGATGCCGGAGGCCTACGACCCCGCCGCCCTGGTGACCGAGGCCGCACGGGTCCTCGAGGAGCAGCCGGAGTTCCTCCGGGCCGAGCAGGAGCGCCTGGACCTGGTGCTCGTGGACGACCTGCACGAGGCGACGCCCTCGATCCACCGCCTGCTGGGCGTGCTGTGCCGGGGACGGGACACCGTCCTGACCGTCTGCACGGACACCGTGGTGCAGGGCTTCCGCGGTGCCCGGCCGGACCTGCTGCGCACGCTCGACGACCGGCTCGGCGAGCCCGCCAGGCCCCTCCGGCGGCACCTGCTGAGCACGAGCCGGCGGATGCCCGCGGCCGTCGCCGCGGCCTGGGAGCGGGTCGCGGAACGGATCCCCGCCGTCGCCGGAGCCCGGCACCCCCGCGCTCTGCGGCCCGCCGGGGACATCGGACCGGCGAGCCCCGGGACGGTGGACGACGGGACGGTGGGCGCCCGGGTGGAGGGCCCCGGAGCGGGCGGCGCCGTCGGCGGCACGGGGCAGGGAGAGGTCACCGCGGTGGTGCTCTCGTCGCCGCTGCACGAGGCCCGCTGGATCGCGCACCAGGTGCTGGAGCGTCACCTGGTGCACGGCGTGCCGCTGGCCGACATGGCCGTGGTCGTGCGCAACGGACGCTACCTGGAGGGACTCGAGCGCCAGCTCTCCGCCCTGGGCGTGCCGGTCAGCACCTCCGCGGCGGAGACGCCGGTGCGCGACGAACCGGCGGTGCGGCCCCTGCTGGGCGCCCTGCGCATCGTGACGGAGGCGGACGCGGTGTCCGGCGACGGGGGCGAGGACGGGCGGTTCGCAGCCCTCACGGTGCAGGCGGCCGTCGACCTGCTCTCCTCACGGATCGGCGCCGCCTCCCCGATGGACGTGCGCCGGCTGCGGCAGCGGCTCCGGGCGGAGGAGCTCGCCGCCGGCGGCCGGCGCACGAGCGACGACCTGCTCGTCGAGGCCCTCGTGGCGCCCGGAGCGCTCGACGCCGCCGGTGCGCGCTCCGTGCCGGCCCGCAGGATCGCCCGGATGCTCACGGCCGGGACCCGCGCCCTCCGGGAGGAGGGCGCCACGGCCGAGACCGTGCTGTGGGCGCTGTGGGAGGCGGCGGGGGTGGCCGAGTCCTGGCGCCGCCGCGCCCTCGAGGGCGGCCCGGCGGGAGACCGGGCCGACCGCGACCTCGATGCCGTGGTGGGGCTGTTCGAGGCGGCCGAGCGCTACGTCGACCACCTGCCCGGGGCGAGCCCCGCACAGTTCCTCGACTACATCGACAGCCAGGAGCTGCCCATGGACACCCTGGCCGCCCGGGCCCCGACCGACGAGACCGTCGAGATCATGACACCGGCCACCTCGGCCGGCCGGCAGTGGCCGGTGGTCTTCGTGGCCGGCCTGCAGGAGGGGGTGTGGCCCAACACCCGTCTGCGCGGTCAGCTGCTCGGCGCGGACCTGCTCACGGACGCCCTCGACCTCGGAGTCGAGCAGGCGGCGAGGGTCACGCCGGTGACCCGGATGCGCGAGGTCCGCCACGACGAGCTGCGTTCCTTCTCCGCCGCCGTGTCCCGCAGCCGGGGCACGCTCGTGGTCACGGCCGCCTCCGACGAGGACGAGCAGCCCTCGGAGTTCCTCGACCTCGTCGACCCCCCGGGGGCCGTTCCCGGGGACGGCGCGCGGCCCGTCGTCGACGCCCCGCGGCCCATGACGCTGCGCGCCCTCGTGGCCGAGCTGCGGCAGTGGGTCCAGCTGCACGACGAGGACCCGGTGCGCGCCGAGGCCGCGGCACGGCTGCTCCACCGCATCGCCTCGTCACCGCGACCGGTCCCCGGCGCCGACCCCGACACCTGGTGGGGGGCGGCGGAGCTCTCCAGCACGGCGCCCGTCTTCGACGACGGGGTCCCGGTGCCCGTCTCCCCGTCCCGGATCGAGACCATCCACCGGTCCCCGCTCGACTGGTTCGTGGCCGCCGCACGGGCCGAGGCCGCGACCGACCTCAGCCGCAGCCTCGGCTCCCTCGTGCACGCGATCGCCGAGGAGCTGCCGGAGGCCTCGGGCTCCGAGCTCGTCGCCGAGCTGGAGCGCCGCTGGCCCGAGCTGGGACTGCCCGACACCTGGGAGGCCGCGGTCCAGCTGGAGCGCGCCCGGCAGATGCTGCGCAAGTTCGCCCAGTACGTCCTGGACGCCCGCAGCACACACGGCCGGCGGCTCGCCTCCGTGGAGGGGTCCTTCAGCGTGCTCGTCCAGGGCCGGGCACGGGACGCCCTGCTCCGGGGCCGGGTGGACCGGCTGGAGCTGGACGAGCAGGGCCGCTACGTCGTCGTCGACCTCAAGACCGGCCGCACCCAGCCCCGCGGGACGGGCATCGCCGAGCACCCGCAGCTGGCGGCCTACCAGGTGGCGCTGACGGCCGGGGCGGGCACGGCCATGGTGGCGGGGGACGAGGAGACCGTCCTCGAGCTGCCCGGCGGCACCGTGACGGAGCTGTCCGGCGGCGCCCTGCTCGTGCAGCTCGGCACCCGGGCGAAGTCCCCCTCGGTGCAGCAGCAGGATCCCCTGGACCCGGACGCCTCGTGGGCCCGGGACCTGATCACGCGCGCCGCGGAGCTGGTGGCGGGGGAGCGCTTCGTCGCCCGCCACGACCAGGCCGAGGGCGCCTTCAACGGGCACGGGTGCAAGCTGCCGCAGATCTGCCCGCTGTGCGCCGAGGGACGGCAGGTGAGCGAACCGTGAGGACGGCCCCCGGAGCCGTTCCACCCGGACGGCAGGAGGAGACAGCACCCGTGACGGAAATCCCCGGCGCCACCGCCGACGGGACCGGACGCGATCCGGCCGAGCACCCGTACGGCGGCGTCGAGCCCCGGTACGGCCCGGAGGAGCTCGCCGAGCTGCTCGGCGGCAACCGGCCCACGCCCCAGCAGTCCGCGGTGATCTCCGCGCCGCTCACCCCCCGGCTGGTCGTCGCGGGCGCGGGCTCGGGCAAGACGGCCACCATGGTCGACCGGGTGGTCTGGCTCGTGGCCAACGGCGTCGTGGCACCGGACCAGGTCCTCGGTGTGACCTTCACCCGCAAGGCCGCCGGAGAGCTGGGGGAGCGCATGCGCTCCCGGCTGGCCCGGCTGCGCGCCCAGGGGCTCGTCGTCCCGGCCGGGGCCGGGAGCGACGAGGACGACGACGTCCCGGCGGCTCCCCAGGACCCCACGGTCAGCACCTACCACTCCTACGCCAACACGCTGGTGCGCAACTACGGGCTGCGGATCGGGCTCGAGCCGGACACCACGCTGCTGGGCCAGGCCCGCACGTGGCAGATCGCCGCGCAGACCGTGGAGGCGTGGACGGGGGAGCTGCTCGAGGCCATGCCCGCGAAGTCCACCATGGTCGGCGCCGTCCTCGGCCTGGCCTCCGCGTGCGCGGAGCACCTCGTGGAACCGGCGGACGTGGGGCGCTTCGCGGCCCAGCTGCTCGGCGAGTTCGCCACGACGCCTCCCGGGCGCCGGAAGAGGACCCTGGGCGCCCAGCTGCAGCGGATCGAGGGCAACCAGCGCACCGCGTGGGTCCTCGCCGAGCTCGTGGCCGACTTCTCCCGGCGCAAGCACGAGGCCCAGGCCATGGACTTCGGCGACCTCCTCTCCGCCGCGGCGCGGCTGGCCGAGCAGGACCCGACCGCCCGCAGGGCCGAACGGGAGCGGCACCGCGTGGTGCTGCTCGACGAGTTCCAGGACACCTCCCACGCGCAGCTGCGGCTCTTCTCCGCCCTCTTCGGGCACGGCCACTCCGTGATGGCCGTGGGCGACCCCCAGCAGTCCATCTACGGCTTCCGCGGCGCGTCGTCCGGGCAGCTCTTCGGCTTCCACGACTCCTTCCCGGTCGCGCCCGGCCAGGACGGGGAGCCCAGCTTCCTCACCACGGCGTGGCGCAACGACGCGAGCATCCTCGACGTCGCCAACACCGTCGCCGCGCCCCTGCGGACCCTGCCGGCGTGGGCGCGCAGCACCTCGTCCCTCACCGTCCCCGAACTCACCCCGCGGCCCGGGGCGGGGACCGGGCACGTCCGGATCAGCAGGTACACCACCGACGTCGAGGAGGCCGTCGCGCTCGCGGAGCGGGTGCGGGCCCGCCGGGAGGAGCACCGCGGCGAGGAGGAGGAGCAGATGCCCACCATGGCGGTGCTCTGCCGCAAGCGCTCCCAGATCGAGCCCGTGCGCCGGGAGCTCGCCGCCCGGGGCATCCCCTACGAGGTCGTGGGCCTGGGCGGGCTGCTCAGCACCCCGGAGGTCTCCGACGTCGTCGCGACCCTCCGGGTGCTGGACGACCCCGGGCGCTCGGACGCCCTGGTGCGGCTGCTCGCGGGCGCCCGCTGGCGGATCGGGACCCGGGACCTCATGGCCCTGGCCGACTGGGCGTCGCACCTGGAGCGCCGGCGCACGGAGGCCGCACAGGCGGGCCGCGCCGAGGACCTCGAGAGCCCGGTGACCACGGAGGAGGCGCAGGAGGACGCCCTCGTCGAGCCGGACCTCTCCGACCACGCGTCACTGATCGAGGCCCTCGAGACGCTGCCGCGGCCCGGCTGGGCCTCCGCCCACGCACGGACCCTCTCCGACGTCGCACGGGGACGCCTGACCCGGCTGCGGGCCGAACTGGAGCACCTGCGCTCCTTCCTCTCCGACGACCTGCCGAGCCTGCTGCACGAGATCGAGGCGGTCCTCGGGCTCGACGTGGAGGTGGCCGCGCACCCCCACCGCCCGGCCCACCAGGCACGGCGCAACCTGGACGCCTTCCAGGAGGCGGCCCAGTCCTTCGCCGCGTCCGCCGCCACGAGCGACGTCTCGGCCTTCCTCGCGTGGCTCGACGTCACGCTCGCCGAGGAGAACGGGCTCGAGCCCGGTCCCGACCGCACGCGGCACGACGCCGTGCAGCTCGTCACGGTGCACGCCTCCAAGGGCCTCGAGTGGGACCACGTCTACGTGCCGGGCCTCAACGCCGGCAACTTCCCGACCGACAACCCCGCCCGCTGGACCCTCGACACCGGTGCCCTGGCCTGGCCGCTGCGCGGCGACGCCCGGTTCCTGCCGCAGTGGGCCGTGGACACGACGGACCTCAAGGCCCTCGAGGAGTCCCACGCGGAGTTCCTGGAGCTCGCCGCCCAGCACGCCGAGGACGAGGAGCGCCGTCTGGCCTACGTGGCCGTGACGCGGGCGCGGACGGTCCTGGAGCTGTCCAGCACCGTCTTCCGCGGCACGGCGGTGAGAAGCCGGGAGCCCTCCGTGTTCATCTCGGAGCTGGCGCCGCTGACCGAGGGGGCGGCGCCGTCCGTGCGTCTCGGTCCCTGGGCGCAGGTGCCGGAGGGAGCCCGCAACCCGGCCGCGTCCACCGTGCTCAGCGCGCCGTGGCCGTACGACCCGCTGGAGGGGCCCGAGGTCACCGAGACCGTGACCGACGAGCGCGGGGAGAGCGCCGTGCGCGTGAGCCCACCGCCGCACCTCGGCCGCCGGGCCGTGCTGGAACGGGCCGCCCGTGCGGTCCGGGAGCGCGGTTTCGAGGGCACGGCGGACCTGGACGTCGAGGACCTGCTCGGCGTCGCCGACCGGGACGGTCGTGCGCCCGACCCGCGCCGGTGGTCCGAGGAGGCCAGGATCCTGCTCGCCCGCCACGAGGACGGCCGGACCGAGCGGAGCGTCCCCATGCCCTCCCACGTGTCGGCGTCGACCCTCGTGGCGCTGGCGCGCGACCCGCTCGAGGTGGTCTCCGGGCTGCGCCGGCCCATGCCGCGCCGGCCGGGCACCGCGGCGCGGCGCGGCACCACCTTCCACGCCTGGATCGAGCAGTACTACGGCAGCTCCGCGATCTTCGACGTCGGGGAGCTGCCCGGGGGCGCCGACGACTACGTCGACGCGGCCCACGACCTCCCCGAGCTCGCCGCCACGTTCCGGTCGAGCCCGTGGGCGGACCGCCAGCCGCACGCGGTGGAGTTCCCCCTCGAGACCCCGATCGCCGGGATCACCGTCCGGGGCCGGGTGGACGCCGTCTTCCGCAACGGCGACGGCACGTGGGAGCTGGTCGACTGGAAGACGGGACGCGCACCGTCCGGACGGGAGCTGCGGGAGCGGTCGGCGCAGCTGGCCGTGTACCGGCTGGCGTGGTCCCGCCTGCGGGAGGTCCCGCTCGAGGAGGTCACGGCCGCCTTCTACTACGTGGCCGAGGACCGGGTGGTCCGCCCGCACGACCTCTCCGGGGCGGACGAGCTCGAGGCGGTGGTCCGCGAGGCCTACGACGTGGTCCTGCGTCCCTGACGCCGCCGCGCCCGCGAGGAGGTCCACGGGTCCCGCGGCGGAACCGCCGGCCGTCCTAGCCGGGGCTGCCGCCGGCGCGGGGAACCGGCCCCTGTCCGGGCCGGGGGGCCCGGTCCGTGACGGCCGAATCTGCGGGGACCGGATCCGTGGGGGCCGGATCCGCGGGGGCCGGGTCCGCCGGAGCCGCAGCGGGGGCGGCGTCGGACTCCGAGACCGGGGAAGGGGCCGTGGCGGGGCGCCGCTCGACGTCCTGCGCGAGGACGGCCAGCATGCGCTCCGCGTCCGCCACCGTGGATCCCGTGCCGCGCTCCACCCCGCGCACCAGCCACTGTGCCAGGGCGAGCTCGGCGTCCAGCCGGGCACGGTCCAGCAGGTGCGGATCCGGTGCGCAGTCGGGCGCCCGGAAGGACGCCGCGCGGCACGTCGCGGCGTAGGCGTCGAGCACACCCTCGGCGAGACGCGCGTCGCGGGCCGCGATGAGCCACGCGAAGTCCTCGGCGGGATCGCCCACGTGCAGGTCGGTCCACCCGGTCACCCCCCGCACCCGTCCGCGGGAGATCACCAGGTCGTCCTCCTGCAGGTCCCCGTGGACCACCCGTGGCCGGAACTCCCACACGGCGCGGTCCTCCAGGACGCGCTCCCAGCGGTGCAGCAGCGCGGCGGGCACCCGCCCGGTCCCGGCGGCCCGGCGCAGCTCCACGAGGCGCCGCTGCCGGCACTGCTCGGCGGTGTAGCCCGGCAGGTCGGCGTCCAGGACGAGGGCGGGCGGCAGCGCGTGGATCGCGGCCAGCAGCCGCCCGAGCTGCACGGCGAGCGTGGGGGGCGGATCGGCGCTGGGCACGTGCCGGTGGTGCTCGGGATCGGGGTCGGCGGCCATGCGGGCGAGCGCGTCGATGTCCAGCGGGGCGCCCTCGAGGTGGGAGTGCACGAAGGCGTGCAGGTCCCCGTCCGCCACGGACCCCACGGCCGTGGGCACCAGGAACGGGAGGCGGGAGCGGACCGCCGGGGTGAAGGAGCGCAGCACGAGGTGCTCGGTCTCCAGGCGCACGCTCGCCTCGGGGCTCAGCGGGGACCGCACCCGGAAGCGCCGCCCGGCGGCGTCGACGACCACGGCGGACCGGAAGTCCGCGTCGTCGTCCGGGGAGGGCCCCACGGCCACGGGCGCGAGTCCGGGGACGCCTGCGGCGGCGACGGCGGCCAGGTGCTCGAGGGACGTGCTCACGGCGTCCACCCTACAAGAGGCAGGGCGCGGGGCACCGCCGTCGTCCCCGGTCCCGCCGGTCCCGGCCCCGGGGTCCGTCCGGATCGCTAGAGTGGGGACGTGCCCGCCTCCACCGCTCCCGAGCCCCCCGCCGGCTCCCGCCCCGTGCCCGCCCCCGAGCGTCTCTCGGCGTCCCGCCTGCCGTTCGCGGCGACGGCCTTCGACCGCGACGCCGTCGACCGCGAGCTGCACGACGTGCGCGCGCAGGCCGCGCAGGACCCCGCCACGCTCGTGCTCGTGCTCGCCGGCGGGCTCGCCCCCGTGCTCGGCGACACCCTGCTCCTGGTGCCCGCGGCCGAGGTACCGGCCGTCCCCCACGACCCGCGCCGCCCCGAGGTCTACCTCGGCCGGCTGCCCGGGGCCGACGGCGCGCGGGGACCACAGGTCCTCCTGCGGTCCGTCGCGGCCCCCGAGCCCGGGAGCGAGGACGCCGCGGCCGAGCCCTTCGCGGTGCCCGAGCCCCTCGTGGCGGCCGTGACCGCGTGCGCCGCCGGTCGCGCCGGGGACCTGCGCTGGGCCGGTCTGCGGGAACTGGGCCCGGTGCTCCCGGTCGCGGACGTCTCGCTGCTCGTGACCGCGCAGTCGGTGGGCCTGTGGCACCGGGACCACCCCCGGTGCCCGCAGTGCGGGGAGCCCACCGAGGTGGTCCGGTCGGGATGGGCGAGGCAGTGCCGCAACGACGACTCCCTGCACTTCCCGCGCACCGACCCCGCGATCATCGTGGCCGTGAGCGACGGCGACCCCGACCCCGCCCGCGAACGGCTCCTGCTGGGCCGCTCCGCGCTCTGGAAGGGCAACCGGTTCTCGACCCTGGCCGGGTTCGTGGAGCCGGGGGAGTCCCTGGAGCAGGCCGTCGTCCGCGAGGTCGCGGAGGAGGCGGGGCTGGTCGTGGGGGACGTCCAGTACCTGGGCTCCCAGCCCTGGCCGTTCCCGCGCTCGCTGATGCTCGGCTGCCGGGCCGTCGTGCACTCCGGCGCCGCCGTCCCCGACGGGCAGGAGATCCTGGAGCTGCGCTGGTTCACACGGGTCCAGCTGCGGGAGGCGGCGCGCACCGGAGCGGTCACCCTCCCCGGCCGGGTCTCCATCGCGCACGCGCTCATCGAGCACTGGCTCGGCGAGGACCTGCCGGAGACCGCATGGTGACCGCCGGCGGGGCCGGGCTCGGGACCGACGCGGACCTGGAGTCGACCCTGGAGGAGCGCATCCTCTCCGGCCTGGACCCCGAGCAGCGGGAGGTCGCGACCACGCTGCGGGGGCCCGTGTGCGTGCTCGCGGGCGCGGGCACGGGCAAGACCCGGGCCATCACGCACCGGATCGCGTACGGCATCGCCACGGGCGTGTACACCCCGCAGAAGGTCCTCGCCCTGACGTTCACCGCCCGGGCGGCCAACGAGATGCGCAACCGGCTGCGCGGTCTCGGAGCCTCCGGGGTGCAGACCCGCACGTTCCACGCCGCCGCCCTGCGCCAGCTGCAGTACTTCTGGCCGCAGGCCGTGGGCGGGCCCCTGCCCGGGCTCGTGGAGCACAAGGCGCGGCTCATCACCGAGGCCGCGCAGAACATGCGCCTGTCCACGGACCGCGCGGCCGTGCGGGACCTCGCCGCCGAGATCGAGTGGGCCAAGGTGTCCATGCTGACCCCGGACACCTACCCCTCCCGCGCCGCCCGGCGGGACATGCCGCTGAACTACGACGTGCGCACGGTCCAGCGCCTGTACCAGTCCTACGAGGAGCTCAAGACCGACCGGCAGCTCATCGACTTCGAGGACGTCCTGCTGCTGACCGTGGCCGTGCTCGAGGAGGACGAGCGGGTCGCCGCGACCGTGCGCGAGCAGTACCGGCACTTCGTCGTCGACGAGTACCAGGACGTGTCCCCCCTCCAGCAGCGCCTCCTGGACGCCTGGCTCGGCGGCCGGGACGACGTCTGCGTGGTGGGCGACGCCTCCCAGACGATCTACTCCTTCACCGGTGCGACCTCCCGGCACCTGCTGGAGTTCCCGGCCCGGCACCCGCAGGCCCGGGTGATCGAGCTCGTGCGCGACTACCGCTCCACCCCGCAGGTCGTCGAGACCGCCAACCGCCTGCTGGCGGCACGCCGGCCGGCACGGGGATCGACCCCCGGCGCCTGGGCCACCCCGCTGCGGCTCGTGGCGCAGCGCCCGGACGGGCCGCGCCCGTCCTGGAACGAGTACGCCGACGACGAGGCGGAGGCCGCCGGGACGGCGGCGCGCATCCAGGACCTGATCGACGACGGCGTGCCCGCGTCCGGGATCGCCGTCCTCTTCCGCACCAACGGGCAGTCGCAGGCCTTCGAGACCGCTCTCGCGGAGGCGGGCATCGGCTTCCAGCTGCGCGGCACGGAGCGGTTCTTCAACCGGCCGGAGGTCAAGCAGGCCGTGGTCCAGCTGCGCACCGCGGCGCGGGCCGCCGAGGCGACGGACGAGCCCACGCGCCTGGTGCGGGACATCCTCTCCTCCCTGGGCTACTCGGACCGGGCCCCCCGTTCCACCGGGGCGGTGCGCGAGCGGTGGGAGTCGCTGGCCGCGCTGGTCTCCCTCGCGGACCGGATGGCGGCGGAGACCGCGGCCCGCGGGGAGGACTTCCTCCTGCCGGCCTTCGCCGCGGAGCTCGAGCGGCGCATGGCCCAGCAGGACGCCCCGGTGATGAACGGCGTGACCCTGGCGTCCCTGCACTCGGCCAAGGGACTGGAGTGGGACGCCGTGTTCCTGGCGGGTCTGAGCGAGGGGCTCGTGCCCATCGGCTTCGCCGAGACGGCGGACGAGATCGACGAGGAGCGCCGGCTCCTCTACGTGGGCATCACCCGGGCCCGGGAGCACCTGGTGCTCTCCTGGACCCTGTCCCGCACGCCGGGCGGGAGGCCCACGCGCAAGCCCTCACGCTTCCTCGAGGCCCTGCGCGAGGCGCAGGGGGACCGCCCGGCCGAGCGCCGGCCCCGCGGGCGCGGCGCCCGCGCTCACTCCTGACCGAGTCCGCACAGACACCGGTGCCGGTCGATCCGCAGCCGTGACACCTCGTCGGGCCACGGCGGGGTGAAGAGCGTGGCGTGCCCGGGCCCGTGCCGCACCCCGGCCTCGGGGTCCCGCCCGCGCAGGTCACCGCCGCACAGCGAGTCCAGGGCCACGGCCAGCACCTCGACGGCCAGGCGGACCGCGACGGCCTCGGCGTGGGCGGGTGCGGCCCACGCGGCGAGGACGGCGTCCGGGGCCCCGGCCGGCGGGCCGCCGGGTCCGCCCCCGTGCCGTTCCTCGTGCCGTCCCCCGAGGGTCGCTTGCACGCAGTCCGGGCAGGGCCGGTGCGCCCACGGCACCGTGGGCCAGCGCAGCAGCACCCCGTCGTCGTGGTGCACCGACACGAGCGGGTGCCGGGGGTCGAGCCCCGCCCACGCCTCCGGTTCCCTCGTGCCGGGTCCCGGCCGGCTGCCCGGTGCCGGGCGCTCCACGCTGTGCACCACGACGGTGCCCGGCAGCAGGGCACCGGGGAACAGCTCCGGAGCGCTGACGGGCGCGCACCGGGGATCGAGCCGGCGCAGCCTCCCGCGCAGGACCGCATCCCGCGCCCGTCCGACGTCCTCCGGCCGATAGGCGCCCGTCCCGAGGTCGGCGGCCGTCACGGGCCCCGGATCGTTGACGTTGAGTCCGAGCACCCCGCAGCGCAGCAGCCGGACCGCCAGGGCCGCCGCGAGGCCGTCGAGACCCAGGAGCAGGACGTGCACCTCCTCCGGGCGGGGACGCTCGAGGCAGGACAGGAGCAGCTCGGGGGCGGGCTGGGCGCCCCGGCGCGGGCCGGGGAACGGGGTGGTGGGCACGGGACGCCTTCCGGGACGCGAGGGCGGGACGTGGACACTGTCCCCCGCACCGTGTCCGCCGTGCACCCGCCGCCCGCCCGTCCACTGTCCACGTCGCGGGGCCGTGCACATGGGGGCGCGCCGCCGTTTCGCGACGGGCACCGCCGGCGTGTTCAATGACCCCATGCCCGTACCGTCGCAGCCCGAGGTCGTCGTGCGCCGTTCCGCCCGTCGTCGCAAGACCGTCTCCGCGCACTGGAGCGAGGACACCGTGGTCCTGTCGGTGCCCCAGTCGGCCACCCGGCGGGAGATCGAGCACTGGACCCGGGAGCTCGTGCCCCGGGTGGTGGAGCGCCGGCGCCGGGAGGCGGCCAAGGGAGCGGACCGGCGCTCCGGGGACCGCCTCCTGCGGCGCGCCGAGGAACTGTCCCACCGCCACCTGGACGGCCGGGCCCGGCCCTCCGACGTGCGCTGGTCGGCGCGGCAGCACACCCGGTGGGGCTCCGCGACGCCGGCGACCGGCGTCATCCGCATCTCGGCCCAGCTCCAGGACGCCCCGGAGTGGGTGCTCGACTTCGTGCTCGTGCACGAGCTCGCGCACCTGCTCGAGGCCGACCACAGCCCCCGGTTCCGGGAGCTCGAGGCGCGCTACCCCCACGCCGAGAGGGCCCGGGCCTTCCTCGACGGTGCCGCCTGGGCGCACCGGGACGGGGGCCGCGCGGAGGAGGGTCAGCGGGAGCCGTCACCGTCCTGCGGCTCGTCGCCCTCCGGCCGCCCGGAGTCGTCCGGACCCTCGTAGCCGCCGGAGAGCAGCCGCTGGAGCGCGGCGTCCACCTCGTCCTCGGAGGCGGTCAGCAGCCCGCGGCGCTCGGAGAAGCCCGCGGGGTCGTCCAGGTCCTCGTCGGTGGGCAGCAGCTCGGGGGCGTCCCAGAGGCCGTCCCGGTCCTGCACGCCGCGGCGCTCGCCGACGTACTGCCAGAACCGTGCGGCCTCGCGGAGCCGGCGCGGGCGCAGCTCGAGCCCCACGAGGGAGCCGAACGCGTGCTCGGCCGGACCACCGGAGGCACGGCGCCTCCGGACGGTCTCGGAGAGGGCCTCCGCGGAGGGCAGGTTGGCGGTCGAGGCGACGGTCACCACGTGCACCCAGCCCTCGACGAGGGCGAGCACCGTCTCGAGCTGCTTGAGCGTGACCTCCTGGTCCGGGGTCTGCTGCGGGGCGAAGATCCCGGAGGACAGGGCGTCCTGCATGCTGGACGGGTCCATCGGGTCGATGTCCCGCGCGGCCTCCTCGATGCGGGCCATGTCGATGTGGATCCCCGCGGAGAAGCGCTTGATCAGGTCCAGGACGTGCTGGCGCAGCCACGGATTCGCGGTGAACAGCCGGACGTGGGCGGCCTCGCGCACGGCGACGTAGAGCATGATCTCCTGCGCCGGGATGTCCAGCCCCTCCCCGAACTCCTTGATGCTGGCGGGCAGCAGCCCCGACCGGCCCTCCGCCAGCGGCAGGCCGATGTCGGTCGAGCACAGCACCTCGCGCGACAGCCCGCCGATGGCCTGGCCCAGCTGGATCCCGAACAGCATCCCGCCCGCGCCGGCGAGCATGCCGGAGGCGCCGCCCATCATGGCCGAGAGCTCGGGGGGCAGCTGCTGGGTGAGCGCGTCCGTCAGCGCCGTGGTCACCGACTCCGCGACGGGGCCCGTCATGTCCTTCCAGGTGTCCTGGGTGGCCTCGATCCACTCCGCCCGGGACCAGGCCTGGGGGCGGACGGAGGTCTGGCCGAACTCGGTGTGGTCGGCCAGCCACAGCTCGGCGAGACGCATCGCGTCCTCGACCGCGCCGCGCTGGGCGGGCGTCACGGACGGGTCGCCGTCCGCTGCGGCGATCTGCCGGGCGTGGTCGTGGGCGAGCTTCCAGTTGACCGGTCCCTCGGACGCCCCGGCGCCCATCATCGACTGGATCTGCTGGAACATCATGGACATCGCCTGGGGGTCCACCGGCATGCCCGCGCGCTGGAGGTCCTCGGGGCTCATCCCGCTCTGTCCCATGAGACGCTCGAGCATCTCCTGGAACGGGTCCTTGCGCTCGTCGCCGGAGTCGTCCCCCGGGGTGTTCCCGGAGCGGTCGTTGGGAGGCTGGGGAGTCATGGGTCCACCGTTCTTCGGTCGGGTCGGGGTTCGGGCCGCGCGAGCGCGCCCGACGTCTCTGTCCCCAGCGTAGCGAGCACCGGACGGCACCGACCATGAGCCAACTCCCAGTTCGCTGGAAGCTCAGGGGAGGGTGCGCGCGATAGGCTGAACCGTCCGGACCGGGAGCCTCGCGGCCCCGGTCCCCCCGACGACGACCGCCGAGGACCGCCCGTGACCGCTTCCCCCCGCCCGCGCCGTGCCCTGCGCCGCCGCAGCCTGGAGTCGTGGTCGCTGCTGGGGTCCGCCGGCCTGCTGCTGGCCGGGACCGTGCTGCCGGCGCCCTACGTGATCGAGGCGCCCGGGCCGACGTTCAACACCGTGGGGGAGCACGACGGCCGGCAGCTGCTGGGGGTCTCGGGCGCCCCGACCTACCCGAGCGAGTCCGTCCTGGACCTGACCACGGTCTACGTCTCCGGCGGCCCGAACAAGAACGTCAACGTCCTCACCGTCCTCGGCTCGTGGCTCGACCCGTCCGCCTCCGTCGTCCCGGCCGACAGCCTCTACCCCCGGGACGTCTCGGGCGACGAGGTCGCCGAGCGCAGCATGCTGGCCATGAGCACCTCGCAGGACGACTCGGTCGCCGCCGCCCTGGCGCACCTGGACCTCGACTTCGACACGCGGCTCTCGGTGCAGGACACCGTGCCGGGCGGTCCCGCGGAAGGCACGCTCGAGCACGGCGACGCCCTGCTCGGCGTGGACGGGGAGCCGATCACCTCCCTGCCCTCCCTCAAGGCGGCCCTCGATGCGGCGGGGGAGCGGGGTGTGACCCTGCAGGTCGAGCGCGACGGGGCGGCGCGCGACGTCCAGGTGGACACCGTGCGCGACGAGGCGTCCGGGAACTGGCAGCTCGGCGTGTTCCTCATGGCCGCCTACGACTTCCCGATCGACGTCGCCTTCGAGCTCGACGAGGTCGGCGGACCCAGCGCCGGGATGATGTTCGCCCTCGGGCTCGTCGACGAGCTGACGCCGGGCTCGATCGCCGGGGACCGGCACGTCGCCGGGACCGGCACGATCACCCCGGGCGGCGAGGTCGGCCCCATCGGCGGCATCCGGCAGAAGCTCGAGGGGGCCTCCGCCGCCGGTGCGAAGGTCTTCCTCGTCCCGGAGGGCAACTGCGCCGAGGCGCAGGGGCACGTCCCGGAGGGCCTGACGGCCGTGTCCGTGCGCACCCTCGACGACGCCGTGGCCGCGGCCGAGGCGGTCGGGCGCGGCGAGGACCCCGCGGCCCTGCCCGGGTGCACCGGCCCATGACGAGGGCCGTGTGCGCAATTGCACCCCCGAGAAGCCCCCGGGCAGAATGGACAGGGTGCCCCGGCGACCCGCGGGGCCCAGCGTCCCGTCCGCACGCAGCACCCGCCCCACGACACCACGCACCACACCTGACGAACGACGCCGAAGGCAGAGGTAACCAGTGACCGCCGGATCAACAGCCCCCCGACCACCGAGGCAGCAGCCAGCAGGAGAGCGGCGGAAACGGGGTGCGCTGTGGCCGACGGTCGTGGTCGTCCTGGTCCTCGTGGCCGCCTTCGTGGGACTCACGCAGCTCTACACGGACGTCACGTGGTACGACCAGCTGGGCTACCTCAGCGTCTTCGTCACCGAGAACGTCACGAAGATCGTGATCTTCGTGGTCGCGGCCGTGCTGGTCGCGGCGCTGATGTTCGCCAGCCTCTTCCTCGCCTACCGGCACCGGCCGATCACGGCCGAGTCCATCGTCGACGACAACCTGCGCCGCTACCAGGAGGCCCTGGAGCCGGTCCGCAAGATCGTCATGGTGGCCGTGCCCGTGCTCTTCGGGCTCTTCGCCGCCAGCACGGCGATGACCCAGTGGGACACGGTGCTGCTGTTCCTCAACCAGGAGCCGTTCGGCCAGGAGGACCCGCAGTTCGGCCTCGACATCGGCTTCTACGTCTTCACCCTCCCGTTCCTGCGCTTCCTCATCGGCTTCCTCGTCTCGGCGGTCCTGCTGGCGGCCGTGGCCGGGATCCTGATGCACTACGTCTACGGCGGCATCCGGATCACCGAGCGCGGGCTCGACACCACGCGGGCGTCGCGCGTCCAGCTGGGCATCCTGGCCGCAGTGTTCCTGCTGCTCCAGGCCGCGAACTTCTGGCTGGACCGGTACTCCACGCTCCAGTCGACGTCCGGGACGTGGACGGGTGCCCTCTACACCGACGTCAACGCCGTGATCCCGACCAAGGCGATCCTCGCCGCGGCCGCGCTGATCGTCGCGATCCTGTTCCTCGTGGCCTCCTTCATCGGCCGCTGGCGGCTGCCCGTGATCGGCACCGCGATGCTGCTCGTGGTCGCCGTGGTGGCCGGCGGGATCTATCCCTGGATCGTCCAGCGCTTCCAGGTCACCCCCACGGAGCAGGCCCTGGAGAGCCAGTACATCCAGCGCAACATCGAGCTCACGCGGATGGCTTACGAGCTGGACGAGACCGAGGTCATGTCCTACGACGCCACGACCGAGACCGAGCAGGGCGCGCTGCGCCAGGACACCGAGACGACGTCGAACATCCGCCTGCTGGACCCCAACGTGGTCTCCGCCGCGTTCTCCCAGCTGCAGCAGTTCCGGCCGTACTACCAGTTCCCGGACACCCTCAACGTCGACCGCTACGAGATCGACGGCGAGGTGCAGGACACGGTGATCGCCGCGCGTGAGCTCAACCCGGAGCAGAACCAGGGCTGGTACAACCAGCACGTGGTCTACACCCACGGCTACGGCGTGGTCGCGGCCTACGGCAGCCGGGTCGAGGCGGACGGCAAGCCGCAGTTCATGCAGGCCGGCATCCCCTCGGACGGCGTGATCTCGGACGACTACGAGCCGCGGATCTACTTCGGCGAGAACTCCCCGAACTACTCGATCGTCGGCGGCGGCGAGGGCGACGAGCCGCTCGAGCTCGACCGCCCGCAGACGGCGGGCGACGAGGCGGGCGATGCCAAGACGACGTTCGCCGGCGACGGCGGGCCCAGCATCGGCAACTTCTTCAACCGCCTCGCCTACGGCATCAAGTTCCAGTCCTCGGACCTGCTGCTCTCGGACGCCGTGCGCCCCGAGTCCCAGATCCTCTACGACCGGGACCCGCGCGAGCGCATCGAGAAGGTGGCCCCGTACCTGACGGTCGACGGCTCGCCGTACCCGGCCATCATCGACGGCCAGGTGCAGTGGATCGTGGACGCCTACACCACGTCGGACGCCTATCCGTACTCGACCCCCGCGGTGCTGCAGGAGGCGACCCAGGACACGCAGACCGCCCAGGGCGCCGCCGCGACCCTGCCGCCGGAGCGGGTCAACTACATCCGCAACTCGGTCAAGGCGACGGTCAACGCCTACGACGGTTCGGTGTCCCTCTACGCGTGGGACGAGGAGGACCCGGTGCTGAAGGCGTGGCAGAACGTCTTCCCGAACACGCTCCGGCCCTACTCCGAGATGTCGTCCGAGCTCATGGCGCACGTCCGGTACCCGCAGGACATGTTCAAGGTCCAGCGGGAGCTGCTCAACGAGTACCACGTGACGGAGGCGAACGACTTCTACAGCGAGAACGACGTGTGGTCCGTGCCCAACGACCCGACCCAGGACAGCGACGTGGCCCTGCCCCCGTACTACCTGTCCATGCGGATGCCGGGCGAGGACGAGGCCAACTTCTCCCTCACCACGTCCTTCATCCCGCAGCAGTCCGAGACGGGCAACACCCGCAACGTGATGTACGGCTATCTCTCGGCCAACTCCGACGCCGGCACCGGCGAGGACGGGGTGAAGAGCGACGAGTACGGCACGCTGCGCCTGCTCGAGCTGCCGCGGTCCTCCGTGGTGCCCGGTCCCGGCCAGGCGCAGAACCTGTTCAACTCGGACACGGACGTCTCGACGGAGCTCAACCTGCTCCGCCAGGGCGCGTCCGAGGTGATCAACGGCAACCTGCTCACGCTGCCCGCGGGCGGCGGCATGCTCTACGTCCAGCCCGTCTACGTCCAGTCCTCGGGCGACGCCGCGTACCCGACGCTGCGGCGCGTGCTCGTCGGCTTCGGCGAGGAGGTCGGCTTCGCCCCGACCCTCAACGAGGCGCTCGACGAGGTCTTCGGCGGGGACTCCGGCGCGCAGACCTCGGCCGGTGCAGGGGTCGAGGACGCCGAGGCCGGCACGCCGGACGCGGCCGGCGAGGACGGTGCGGAGGCCCCGGCCGGAGGCGGCACCCTCGAGGACGCCCTCGACGAGGCCAACCAGGCGGTCCAGGAGTCCCAGCAGGCGCTGCAGGACGGCGACTGGACCTCCTACGGTGAGGCCCAGGAGCGGCTGCAGGACGCCATCGAGCGCGCGCTCGAGGCGGAGGGCGTCGTCACCCCCGACACCGAGGGCGCCGTGGCCCCCGAGGAGCCGGCCGAGCAGCCCGCCGGGCAGCCCGCCGGGTAGCCGATTTGCGGGCCCACCCCGCGGCACGTATAGTCGTACATGTCGCCGCGGGGTGGAGCAGTTCGGTAGCTCGCTGGGCTCATAACCCAGAGGTCGCAAGTTCAAATCTTGCCCCCGCAACCAGGTGATGTCGCAGGACATCGAAGAGGCCCGAACCCACGGACGTGGGTTCGGGCCTCTTGTCATGCCCGGGGCCAGTGGTCGCGGGTGCGGTCCGCCGGGGAGCTCGCGCAGCACGTCGCCGGTGGTGGCGCGGACCACGCGCACTGGCCGGTCCTCGATGCGCCGGAGGACGCGGGGTGGTGACCGCACGACGCCCCCGCCGCGGCGGGCTCCGGCCCACCACGGTCCGGGGCCCGTCGCCGCGTCCGCCCGGTCACCGCCGGACGACGGCAGGCAGGAGGCCCCGCGGCCACGGCCGCGGGGCCTCCTGCCTGCCCGGTGGGCTGGTCCGTCAGACCTCCTCGGAGGAGACGATCCTCTCGCCGCTCCGGGACTTCAGCGCCGCGAGCCGCGACTCGATCTCGGACTGCTGGCCCAGCGAGTCGAGGGACTCGAACTGTGCGTCCAGGGAGGACTCGGCGAGCTCCTGCTGACCCAGGACCCGGGCCTCCTCCCGGCGGATCTTGTCCTCGAAGCGCGACACCTCGCTCGTCGGGTCGAGCACGTCGAAGGCCTTGAGGGAGTCCTGGACCTGGGACTGCGCCTGGACGGTCTTCTGCCGGGCGTTGAGCTCGTCCCGCTTGTTGGACAGCTCCTGGAGCTTGCCCCGCATCTTGTTCAGCCCGTCCTTGAGCTTGCTCACGACCTCGGTCTGGGCCTGGATCTGGGGCTCGGCGCCCCGGGCCTCCGTCTCGTACTGGATCTGGCGCTGCAGGGCGACCTTGGCGAGGTTGTCGAACTTGTCGGCCTCGGAGGACTTGCCGGCCCCGCGGTACTCCTCGGCCCGGTTCGAGGCGGCCAGCGCCTTGTTGCCCCACTCCTGGGACTCCCGGACGTCCTCCGCGTGGTCCTGCTCGAGCAGGCGCAGGCTCCCGATGGTCTGTGCGACGGCGGCCTCGGCCTCCCGGATGTTCTCGGTGTAGTCGCGCACCATCTGGTCCAGCATCAGCTGGGGATCCTCGGCGGCGTCGATCATGCCGTTGATGTTGGCCTTCGCGAGCTGGGCGATGCGGCCGAAGATGGACTGCTTGATCATGGTTCCTTCTCTCCTCTGGTGCTGCCCGGGAGGGGCTCCCGGGCTCGTGGGTCGAGCTGGACTGGGTCGAGCTGGACAGGGCAGCGGGCCGGGGGCGGGCGGCAGCGGCCGCCGCCCCGCGGCGACGGGATCAGAAGCTGCCCCCGATGCCGCCGCCGAAGCCACCCCCTCCGCCGAAGCCTCCGCCGAAGCTGCCGCCGAAGCCGCCGCCTCCTCCGCCGAAGCCCCCGCCGCCTCCTCCGTTGAGGATCGAGCCGAGCAGGATCCCGCCCAGCATCGCGCCGCCGAGACCGCTGTTGGAGCGTCCTCCGTGGCCGCCCATCCCCATGGGCGAGCCGAAGCCGCCGTAGGAGAAGGAGTCGACGTCCTGCTGGGCGATGTACTGGGCCTCGCCGGCGAGGCGGACGGCCTCGTTGGCGTAGGTCAGCGCCTCGGACGGGTCCGACTTCCGAGCCTGCTGGGCGGCCTCGAGGTAGCGCTCGGCCTCCGCCAGGCGGGTGCGTGCCTCCGGGCCGACCCCGCCGCGCCGCGCCCAGATGTACTCGCTCGCCGAGCTCAGCTGGGCCTGCGCGGAGACGAGGGTGTGCGCGAGGGTCTCCCGCGCGGAGCGGTCCCGGTCGTTCTGGGAGCGTACCGACGCGAGGCCCTTGTCGAGCTCGTCCTTCGCCACCGCCAGGCGCCGGCTCAGGCCGAGCGGGTCGATCCGGCCCGCGCCCATCTGCTCCTCGACGGTGCGCAGGACGGCGCCGACGCCGGCGACCGCGCCCGCGAGCTCGGGGTTGGAGCCGCGCCGCACCAGGGCGTCCGCCTCGGCGACGTCCCGCTGCGCGATAGTCACGGCGTCCTTGAGGGACTCCTCGGCGTGGGCGAGCTCGGTGCCCGCGTGGTCCACCGCGTCGAGCAGGCCACGGGCCTGCCCCACGCCCTCCTCGGCGGCGCGGATGTCCAGGACGGCCTCGCTCGTGCGCCCCGCGGCGAGGTCGGTGCGGGCCTCCTCGACGGCGGTGTCCACGAAGTCGAGGCGGTCCCGGGCCTGGTCGATGTTGTCCCGGACGGGGGCGAGGGCGGTCTCGTTGTAGTGGGCGGTCAGCTCCCGCAGCCGGGTGCCGGCCGTGGCGACGCGGGGGCGCACGGCCTCGGCCTCGCGCCGGACGTCCTCGAGGGCCTGCGGGGCGCGGGTCTCCAGCTGGCGCAGCGAGCTGAAGGCCTCCTGGTGCTCCTGCAGCGGCCGCTGGGCGTCCTGCGAGCGGCCGATGATCTCGGCGAGCCAGGCCCGTTGCTGCTCCTCGGTGTCGGGGATGTGGTCCTCGAGCTGCTGCTGCCGGGCGAAGGAGGCCTGCATGTGCTTCTTCGCGTCCTGGATCGCCCGGCGGAACGGCTCGACCTGCTGGTCGCCGTACTGCAGCTGCGCGAAGGCCAGCTCCTGTTCGGAGTGCTGGATCGCGTTGTCGGTGGCGACGAGCAGCTCGCCGGCCCGCTTCCGCAGCTCGGGGACCGGGACGTCCGGATAGGGGCCGCTGGGGCCCTGCTGACGTCCCGCGCCCGGCCCGCCGTGCTGGGCGGACTCCTGCCGCCGGCGCTTCTTGTTGCGCGAGGCCATGCCGTAGACGGCCAGGCCGCCCAGACCGAGCGCCCCGAGGCCGAGCAGGCCGAACCCTCCACCGCCCCCGTCGGAGCCGTCCGGGGTCCCGGCGGCCGCTCCGGCGCCGGCGCCGGAGAGCTCGGCCTCGATGCCCTCGACCGCGCCCTCGACGGCGCCGTCCCAGTCGTCGGTCGCGAGCGCCGGGGTGATGTACTCCCGGTTGATCCGCTCCTGCTGCTGGGCGCTGAGCGGACCGGTCGAGTAGGCGGAGAAGCGCTGCTGCCGGTCCTCCGTGGCGACGACCAGCACCGCGTCCGAGCTGCCGAGGTCGTTGAGGTCGGCGAACTCCTGCAACCACGCGTCGGGGTCGGAGGGTTCGGTGAACGAGTCGACGAACACGGCGGTCAGCGTGATGCCCTCCTGGGTGGCGAGCTCGCGCACGTCGGCCTCGAGCGCTGCGGTGTCCTCCAGGACACCCGACTCGTCGACGACGCGCTCGCCCGGGGCCACGTCCACGGGCGGCTGGGCCACCGCAGCACCCACGGGGACGAGCAAGGCGAGCGTCAGGCCGCAACCGGCGGCGGTCCGGCGGGCAATGGGGCGCCAGTGCATGATCTCCCTCACGTGGTCGGTGATCCCGATTCTAGGCCGGGGGCGTTGCGGCGCGGCCATCGGTGTCGGGCCTACGCGCAGGGCGAAATCGCAAGGCGGCTGATGACCCGGCAGGAACCCTCCGGTGTTCCCACGGGCACCGTCCGGGCCGCACCCGGCGTGTGCCCAGCTCTTTCAGCGTCGTCTCAGTGGCGGCCTGGATACTGGAGGGCAGAGCCGCCCGCACCGCCCCGATCGCACCGGGACGCCCCGGGCCCGTCCGTTCCCAGGAGGTAGTCCCATGCCAGAGTCCCGCGACCCCCGTGCCGGCACCGACCCGCAGCCCACGCAGCCCATCCCGGCGGTCACCGTCCGTCCGGCCCACGACCCGTGGTCGTCCGGCGCGGAGCAGGAGGCGCGACCCGTGTACGGCCCGGGCCACGGTGCGTGGCAGAGCGGCGGTCAGCCGGGCGTGCACCCCGCCCACGGTGCGTGGCAGGGCGGCGGGGGTCCCGCGGCCCAGCACCCGTGGGGGAGCGGCACCGGGGGGCGCCGCGAGCGGCGGGGCTTCTCGGCGGGCTCGCTCGTGACGGGCATGGTCCTGGCCGCCCTGGTCGGGGCCGGGGCGGCCGTGGGGACGGACGCCCTGCTGGACGGCGGCAGCACGGCCCCGGCCGCGACGGGGTCGACGTCCAGCTCGATCATCGTCAACGACCAGGACGAGGTGAACGCGGTCACGGCGGCCGCCGTGAAGGCCTCCCCGTCCGTGGTGACGATCTCCGCGTCAGGGGGCGGCCAGAACGGCGCCGGCTCCGGGGTGATCATCGACGACGAGGGCCACATCCTCACGAACACCCACGTGGTGACCCTCGACGGCACGACGAGCAGCCCGTCCCTCGAGGTGCAGCTCGACGACGGCACGGTGCTCCCGGCCACCGTGGTGGGCACCGACCCGCTGTCCGACCTCGCGGTGCTGAAGGTCGAGGCCCAGGGGCTGACGCCGGCGATCCTGGGCTCCCTGGACGACGTGAACGTGGGCGACACGGCGATCGCCATCGGCGCACCGCTGGGTCTCGCGGGCACCGTGACGGACGGGATCGTCTCCACCCTCAACCGCACCATCACCGTGGCGTCCTCCGCGGCTCCGTCCACGCCGTCGGAGGGCGGGGACGAGGGGCAGGACGGCGGCACCGACTTCTTCTTCAACCTCCCCGACGAGGACGGCGGTCCGGGCGGGGGATCGCAGGGCGCCTCGGAGTCGGTGTTCCTCAACGTCATCCAGACCGACGCCGCCATCAATCCCGGCAACTCGGGCGGGCCGCTGATCGACACGGACGGCGAGGTGATCGGGATCAACGTGGCCATCGCCTCGGCGGGCTCCGCCACGGAGGCGGGGAACATCGGCGTCGGGTTCTCGATCCCGGTCGACACCGCGCAGCGGGTGGCCGAGGAGATCATCGAGAACGGCCGGGCCACCCACGGCTACCTCGGCACGAGCGTCGGCCCGGCGCCCGGCGCGGACGGCCGGAGCCGGGCGTTCTCCGACGGCGCCGCGGTCCAGCAGGTCGTGCCCGGCTCGCCGGCCGACGACGCCGGTCTCGAGGCGGACGACGTGATCACGGAGTTCAACGGCCACCGCATCCAGGACGCGAGCTCTCTCACGGCGGCCGTGCGCGAGCTGCCGGCCGGCGGCACCGGGACGATGACGTTCGTGCGGGACGGCGAGGAGCGCACGGTCGACGTGACGGTGGGCGACGCCGACGAGCAGTGAGCCCGCCGGGCGGTGGCCCGGGCGCTCAGCTCCCGGCGCCCGCGAAGCCGAGCTGGCGCCAGGCCTCGTAGACGGCGATGGACGCCGCGTTCGCGAGGTTCAGCGACCGCCGGGCCGGCAGCATCGGGATCCGGACCCGCGTGGTCACGTGCGGATCCGCCTTCACCGCGGGGGGCAGGCCTGCCGACTCGGGCCCGAACAGCAGCACGTCCCCGGGCCGGTAGTCCACGTCCGTGTGCGAGACCTCGCCGTCGGTGGTGAACGCGAAGACCCGCTCCGGGGCCAGGGCGGTCCACGCCGCGTCCAGGTCCGGGTGGACGGTCAGCACGGCGAGGTCGTGGTAGTCGAGGCCGGCGCGGCGCAGGTGCGCGGAGCCGAGGTCGAAGCCCAGCGGCTCCACGAGGTGCAGCTCGGCCCCGGTGACCGCGGCCAGGCGGATGGCGTTGCCGGTGTTCCCCGGGATCTCGGGCGTGTGGAAGAGGATGCGGAGCATGCCCGCCAGTCTACGGACGGCGGGCGCGGCCCGGCCCGGGGCCCTAGACTGGCTGGCGTGCCGCACGAGCCCGTCTACCTCGACCACGCCGCCACCGCGCCCCTCCGGCCGTCCGCGCTCGCCGCGGTCTCCGAGCAGCTGGCCCGCGGCGGCAACCCCTCCTCGCTGCACCGCTCCGGCCGCGCGGCGCGGGCCGTCGTCGAGCAGGCCCGCGACGACGTCGCGGCGGCGCTGGGCGCGGACCCCGTCGAGGTGGTCCTCACCTCCGGCGGCACCGAGGCCGACAACCTGGCCGTCCAGGGTCTGTACCGGCTCCGGCGCGAGCAGGACCCCCGCCGCCGGCGCGTCCTGGCGTCCTCGGTGGAGCACGCCGCGGTGGCCGACACCGTCGAGTGGCTGGCCGCCCACGAGGGCGCCGAGGCCGTCTGGCTGCCCGTCGACGCCGCCGGCCGGGTGGACCCGGACACGGTCCGGGCGGAGCTGGTCCGGGACCCCGGGTCCGTCGCGCTGCTCACCGTGATGTGGGCCAACAACGAGGTGGGCACCGTCCAGCCCGTCGCGGAGCTCGCGGCGCTCGCCGAGGAGTTCGGCGTGCCGTTCCACTGCGACGCCGTGCAGGCCTTCGGCTCCCTGCCCGTCGACGCCCACCTCCCCGGGCTCAGCACCCTGGCCGTCTCGGCCCACAAGCTGGGGGGGCCGGTGGGCGCCGGCGCCCTCGTGGCCGGGCGGACCGTCGGACTCGCGCCCGTCCAGCACGGTGGCGGCCAGGAGCGCGGACTGCGCTCCGGCACCCTCGACGCCGCCGCGATCGCCGGCTTCGGCGCGGCGGCGCGGGAGGCCGCGGCCGAGCGGGAGGCCGAGGCGCAGCGGCTCGCCGGACTGCGCGACCGGCTGGTCGCGGGCGTGCGCCGGATCGTGCCGGACGCCGTCCTGCGGGGGCCGGAGACCGGGGGGGACCCGGGGGCGCGGCTGCCCGGCAACGCCCACTTCACGTTCCCGGGGTGCGAGGGGGACTCCCTGCTGTTCCTGCTGGACGGGGCCGGGATCGCGTCCTCCACCGGCTCCGCCTGCCACGCCGGGGTGCCCCGGGCGTCCTCCGTGCTGCTGGCCATGGGCGTGGACGAGGCCACCGCCCGCGGCGCGCAGCGCTTCAGCCTGGGCCGCACCAGCACCGGGGCCGACGTCGACGCCCTCCTCGCCGCGCTGCCCGAGGTCCACCGCCGGGCGCTGCTCGCCGGGCTCTCCGGCGCGGCGCCGGCCTGAGCCCGTCCCGCCGCACCGGCCCGCACCCCGCCGCGGCCGGGGAATACCGGCCCGCCGCGCCCCGTTGAGGACACGGACCACGATCCCCGGCCCCGCCCTTCCCGCCCCCTTCCCCGACCTCTGGAGACGATCTCACCGTGCGAGTACTGGCTGCCATGAGCGGCGGCGTCGACTCGGCCGTGGCGGCCGCCCGCGCCGTCGACGCCGGACACGACGTGACCGGCGTCCACCTCGCCCTCTCCCGCAGCCCGGGCACCCTGCGCACCGGCTCCCGCGGCTGCTGCACCATCGAGGACTCTCGGGACGCGTGGCGCGCCGCCGACGTCCTCGGCATCCCCTACTACGTGTGGGACTTCTCCGAGCGCTTCCAGACGGACGTCGTCGACGACTTCGTCGCCGAGTACGCGGCCGGGCGCACCCCGAACCCCTGCCTGCGCTGCAACGAGAAGATCAAGTTCGCCGCCCTGCTCGAGAAGGCCCTCGCCCTGGGCTTCGACGCCGTGTGCACCGGCCACTACGCCAAGGTGGTCGAGGGCCCCGACGGCCTCCCGGAGCTGCACCGCGCCGCGGACTGGGCCAAGGACCAGTCCTACGTCCTGGGCGTCCTCACGGCCGAGCAGCTCCAGCACGTGCTGTTCCCGCTCGCCGAGACCCCCGCCAAGGCGGAGGTGCGGGCCGAGGCGGCCCGCCGCGGGCTCTCCGTGGCCAGCAAGCCCGACTCCCACGACATCTGCTTCATCCCCGACGGCGACACCCGCGGCTGGCTCGCGGAGCGCATCGAGATGACCGAGGGCGAGATCAAGGACGTCGAGGGCACCGTGGTCGGCACCCACCCCGGCGCCAACGCGTTCACCGTGGGACAGCGCAAGGGGCTGCGGATCGGCACCCCGGCCCCCGACGGCAAGCCCCGCTTCGTCCTCGAGATCCGGCCGAGGACCAACGAGGTCGTCGTCGGCCCGCAGGCGCTGCTCGCGGTCGACGAGCTGCGCGGGATCCGGCCCTCCTGGGCCGGAGCACCCGTGCCCGAGGCCGCACCGCTGCTGCGCACCGGTGCCGCGGCCGGGGCGGTGTCGTCCTCGTTCCCCGTGCTCGCCCAGGTCCGCGCGCACGGGGACCCCGTGCCCGCGCGCGCCCACCTCGAACTCGTCGACGGCCCCGGCGCCGGCCCCGCGGCCGGCTCCGACGCCGGCCCGGTGCCCGAGCTGGTGATCCGGCTCGAGGAGCCCCTGCGCGGCGTCGCCCCCGGCCAGTCGGTCGTGCTCTACCAGGGGACCCGGGTCCTGGGCCAGGCCACGGTGGACCGCGCCCACTCCCTGGCCCGCCCGGACGTCGGCGGCCCGCGGCCCGACCCGGCCCGATAGACTGGCCGGCATGAGCGCACCGCACCCCCACGCCTCCGCCGACGTCCGGGCCCACCACGACTTCGACCCCGCGGCGTCCTCGCTCCGGGGCCGGGCCGACCCCGGCGCGCTCGCCGAGCTGCAGTCCATCCGCGGCACGATCGACAACATCGACGCGGCCCTGGTGCACCTGCTCGCCGAGCGGTTCAAGGCCACCCAGCGCGTCGGCGTCCTCAAGGCCGCCCACGGCCTCCCGGCCGGGGACCCGGACCGCGAGTCCGCCCAGATCGGCCGGCTCCGCGCGCTCGCCGCGTCCGCCCAGCTCGACCCCGAGTTCGCGGAGAAGTTCCTGAACTTCATCATCAGCGAGGTCATCCGCCACCACGTGGCGCTCTCCGAGGACCAGCGCCGGCTCGACGACGACCCGTCGTGACGCACCGCGCCGCACCCGCCACCCGGCGCACCGACCCCGACGTCCCCGGCGTCGTGGGCACGGCCCTCGGCACGATGCCCGGCACGGACGTCGTCGAGTCCGTCACCCTGCTGCGGGGCGAGCTCGGGGCTCCCCACGTCTCCTTCCTGCCCCTCCTGCCCGCCCGCGGTGCGGCCGCCGACCCCGTGGCCCGCACGGCCGCGGTGCTCGACGGGCTGTACGCGGACGCCCAGCCCCACGGGCTGCGCGTGTCCGGCGTGCCCGGCAGGGACTCCCGGGCCGCCCGGGCCCGGCTCGCCGGTGACGTCAACGTGCTCGCCGACGTGATCGGTGCGGAGAGCGGGCCCGACGACGCCCCGGTCAAGACGCAGCTCCTGGGCCCGCTGAGCCTCACCGCGCAGCTGCACCTGCACGCGGGGGAGCGGGCCCTCAAGGACCACGGTGCCCGCCGCGACATCGCGCACTCCCTGGCCTCCGGCGTCGTCGAGCACGTCCGGGCGGTGCGTGCCGCCGCGTCCGGACGGGACGTCCTCGTCCAGCTCGACGAGACCGAGCTCACCCGGGTGCTCCTCGGCAGGCTGCCCACGATGAGCGGGTACCGGACGCTGCGCGCCGTCCCCGCCGCGGAGGTGCGGACGTCGCTGGGCCTGGTCGTCGAGGCGTGCCGGGAGGCCGGCGCCGCGGCCGTCGCCCTGCGCCTGCCCCCGGGGACCGACCCCCGGCTCGCCGGGGAGGTCGGCGCGGACGCCGTCCACGTGGCCGCCCCCACCGGCTCGGCCCACGACTGGGAGCCCCTCGCCGCGCTCGTCGAAGCCGGCACGCAGCTGTGGCTCGGCGTCGTCCCGGTGCCCCCCGGTCCCCGCGGAGCCACCGGCGCGAACGCCCTCGCCGCGGACGTGTGGTCCGTGTGGCGGGATCTCGGTCTGCCCGCGGCGGCCCTCGACCTGGTGCGGATCACACCGCGCGACGAGCTGGGGGCGCTCGGTCCCACCGAGCTCCGCGAGGTCATCGGCCGGGTCACCGAGACGGCCTCGGTGCTCGCCCGGACCGCCGCCGACGCCTGATCGGCTCCCGGCGGCCGGACCGACACACTCCGCGCCGAGGTGCGGGGCGCGCCTCGATCGGCCACAATGCAGGGGGACCCGTCCACCACGGCGCCCCGGACTCCCCCGGGGACCACGGCGCACCCGCCCCCGCGGGTCCGCCGCACACCACCGGAGAAGGCGATGAACGCGCGAATACTGGTCGTCGACGACGATGCCGCCCTGTCGGAGATGATCGGGATCGTCCTGACCTCGGAGGGCTTCGAGCCCGTCTTCTGCTACGACGGGGGCACCGCCGTGGACACCTTCCGCGCCGTGCGCCCGGACCTGCTCCTGCTCGACCTCATGCTCCCGGGCAAGGACGGCATCCAGGTCTGCCGGGAGATCCGGGCCATCTCGGACGTGCCGGTGGTGATGCTCACCGCCAAGTCGGACACCGTCGACGTGGTCCGCGGGCTGGAGGCCGGGGCCGACGACTACGTGCCCAAGCCGTTCAAGCCCGCCGAGCTCGTGGCCCGGGTCAGGGCGCGGCTGCGCCCCGTCGAGCGGGCCAGCTCGTCGGAGCTGCAGATCGGCGACCTGACCATCGACGTGAGCGGGCACAGCGTGCACCGCGGGGACGGCGAGATCAACCTCACCCCCCTGGAGTTCGACCTGCTCACCGCCCTGGCCCGGGCCCCGCACCAGGTGTTCTCCCGGGAGATGCTGCTCCGCGACGTCTGGGGCTACCAGCACGCCGCCGACACACGGCTCGTCAACGTGCACGTGCAGCGGCTGCGCTCCAAGATCGAGCAGGACCCGGAGAGTCCCGAGATCGTGGTCACCGTGCGCGGGGTCGGCTACAAGGCCGGTTCGTCCGCCCGATGACCCTGCCGGACGCCGCCGCCGCGCCACGGCGCAGCGGCCCCGCCCACGCCGCGACCCGCCGGCTGCGGCTGGGCCGGCTCCTCCTGGCCCGCCGCTGGCGGCAGTCGCTGCAGTTCCGCGCCATCGCCGTGTCCCTGTCCCTGACGGCGCTCGCCTTCTTCGTCACCTTCAGCTTTCTGTCGCACCAGATCGCGGACCGGCTCTTCACCGAGCGGCGGGACCAGGTCCTCGCCTCGGCCACCGCGGACTTCGAGCAGGTGCAGGACAGCTTCGACGCCTCGGACGCCTCCGACCGCGACGAGCTGCAGGCGCTCGTCGCCTCGACCCTCGGCTCGCTCTCGGTCGACGGCGCGGCGACCGAGCGCTGGATCCTCCTCCCGATGGACTTCACGAGCGGGCAGACCCTCATCCCGGCGCAGAGCCAGAGCCCGTGGATGACCTCGAGCACGGTGCCGCAGGAGCTGCAGGAGCGCCTCGCGGAGCAGGACGGCGTGTTCTGGCAGCCCGCCTCCGTCCGGATGACGGAGAACGGGGACGAGGCACCCGTCGTCGTCGTCGGCACCGTGGTGGACCTCTACCAGAACAGCCGGTACGGGCTCTATCTCGTCTACGACTTCTCCGAACCGCAGCGCACCCTCGACGCGATGCACGCGGTGCTGCTGCTGTCGGTGGTCGTCCTGCTGCTGCTCGTGGGCGCGATCGTCTGGTACGTCACCCGCGAGGTCGTCCGTCCCGTGTCCACCACCGCGCGCGTGGCCGAGCAGCTCGCGGACGGCGACCTGGGGGTGCGGATGCCGGTGAGCGGTTCGCACGAGGTCGCCCGCCTGGCGCGGTCCTTCAACCGCATGGCCGACAGCCTGCAGGACCAGATCACCCAGCTCGAGCAGCTGTCCTCGATGCAGCGCACCTTCGTCTCGGACGTCTCGCACGAGCTGCGCACCCCGCTGACCACGGTCCGGATGGCGGCCGAGGTGCTCTTCAACGCCCGCGATGACTTCGACCCCGTCAACCGGCGTTCCGCCGAGCTGCTCTACCACCAGGTGGACCGCTTCGACTCCCTGCTGGCCGACCTGCTGGAGATCTCCCGGTTCGACGCCGGCGCCGCCCGGCTGGAGGTGGCCGGCGTCGAGCTGTTCTCGGTGGTGCACGACGTGGTGGAGGCCGCCGCTCCGCTCGCCGTCTCCTCCGGCTCGACGGTGCGGGTGCGCTCCGAGCTGTCCCGCTGCACCGTGCAGGGCGACCGGCGCCGGATCGAGCGGATCCTGCGCAACCTCGTGGTCAACGCCCTCGAGCACGGCGAGGGCCGGCCCGTCGAGGTGGTCGTCGGCGCCTCGGACGTGGCCGCCGCCGTGGCGGTGCGCGACCACGGCATCGGGATGACCGAGGAGGACGCGGCCAAGGTCTTCAACCGCTTCTGGCGCGCCGACCCGGCCCGTGCTCGCACCACCGGCGGCACCGGCCTCGGCCTGGCGATCGCGACCGAGGACACGCGGCTGCACGGCGGCCGGCTCGACGTGTGGGGCGCCCCGGGGGACGGCGCGTGCTTCCGGCTCACCCTGCCCCGGACCCGCGGGCGCCGGCTCGTGCCCGACGACGCCAGCCCTCTCGAGCTGCCGCCCGACGTCCTCGCGTACCCTGAGACGGCGGCGGTGACGAGGACGGGATCGCTGGCCCTGACGTCCGCGGCCCCCACGGCCCCGCCCGAGCAGTCGTCCACGGCACCGGCGGCGGCGCCGACCGACGTGGAGGAGGAGCGGCTGTGAGCGGAGACCGACGGCTGACCGGAGCGGCCGCCCTGGCCCTGGCGGCGGCCCTGGCGGTCAGCGGTTGCGGCGCCATCCCGCGGTCGGGCCCGGTGCACCGGCACGCCGAGCCCACCCGGACCGAGGCCCAGCCCACCTACGACGTCGCGCCGGCCGGCCCCCAGGCGGGAGCGACGCCGGAGCAGATCGTGCGGGGCTTCCTCGCGGCCGGGACGGGCGTGACCGACGACTACTCGGTGGCCCGCGAGTACCTCACGCCGGAGCTGGCGGGCGACTGGCACCCCGACGCCCGCACCGTGGTCCACCGTGGCGACCTCTCGCCCGTGCCGCGACTCGAGGACAACGAGTACCGCCTCAACCTCGAGGTGGAGAGCGTGGTGGACGCCACGGGCGTGATCGAGCGCAAGCCGGCGGGGGCCACCGAGGTCCTCGACTTCGACCTCGTGGAGGTGGACGGCCAGTGGCGGATCTCCGACGCCCCCGACGCCACGGTGCTCACGCCCTCCGACTTCGAGAACATCTTCGAGCCCCACCAGCTCTACTTCGCGGACGAGGACCTGTCCAACGTGGTGGTCGACCCCCGGTGGTTCCCCGACCGCGTGCCCGTCTCCACGTCGATCGTGCGCGCTCTGCTCGGCGGCCCCGCGCCCTACCTGCGCGGGGCCGTGACCTCGGCGTTCCCGGCGGGGACCACCCTCGCGAGCTCCTCGGTGCCGGTGCGGGAGGGCACCGCCACGGTAGAGCTCAGCGTGCCCGACTTCGACCCGGCGAACATCGAGATCAACCGCCGGATGCACGACCAGCTCTCGCTGAGCCTGCGCTCGCTCCCCGCGGTGAACGACGTCGAGCTGCTCGTCGAGGGAGCACCCGTGGAGCTGGGCGCGGGGTGGACGGACACGACCCCCGTGCGGGACGTCACCGTCCCGTCCCGGCAGGTGGGCCTGCACGACGGCGAGCTCGTGTTCTACCAGGGGGGCCAGACCGAGGGCGTGGACGGGATCCCGCCGCTGACCGGCTACCACCCGTCCGGTCCGGCGATGGACGCCGCGGCCGAGCACTTCGCGTTCGTGGACACGGGCACGGGCTCGCTGGTGACGGTCGACCGGGACGAGGACCCCGTGGAGCGCTACAGCGGGACCGGCCTGACCCGCCCGAGCTTCGACGAGCACGGGTGGGTGTGGACCGGGGACTCCGCCGGGACCGTGCGGGCGGTGCGCACCGGGCCGAGCGCCGGGGAACCGGTCCGCGTCGAGGCCTCCTGGCTGTCCGCGCGGACGGTGACGTCCCTGCAGATCTCGCGCGGCGGCACGCGCGCGCTCATCGTGACCCAGGACGACGGGGTCTCGCAGATCTGGATCACCGGTGTGGTGCGGGAGTCCGACGGGACACCGCGGCGGCTCAACGAGCCCTACCGGGTCGCCGCGGACGTCGACGTGGACACGGCCCTGTGGCTCAGCGACCGGGAGTTCGTGGCGGCGCCCCTCGGCGGCACCGAGTCCGTCCGCCCCCGCGTCTACGACGTGTCCGGGCGCTTCCGGGAGCTGCCGGGCCTCGTGGGCGTCACCGGGCTGAGCGGCGGCAACGGCACGTCCTCCGTCTACGCGGTGGCCGGCGGTGTCCTCCACATGCTCACCGGCAACGCCTGGGCGCCGCAGAGCGAGGACGTGCTGGACACGGCCTTCGCGGGCTGACGGCCGCGACGGCCCGGTCCGGCGCACCACCGGCCCGGATCCACAGCCGCGGCGGTCCGGAACGCCGCCGTGCCCCGGCCGCGGCCGGCGGGCACGGACGAGGATGTGCCCATGGACGCGCTCCCGCCCTCCGCCCGCTCGCTCGACCTGGCCGCTGCACGGGCCCTGGACCGGCTGGCCGAGGCCGCCGAGGTGCTGCTGCCCGTGGAGTGCGCCGTGTGCCGCGCCCCGGGGACCGCCCTGTGCCGTGCCTGCCGGCTGGTGCTGCGCCGGTCCTGCGCCCGGCCCTTCGAGGCCTCCTCGGCCGCGCCGCTGCTCGACCCGCCGCTGCCGGTCGTCGCCGCCGGCCGCTACGCCCACGGTCTCGCCACGTGCCTGCTCGCGCTCAAGAACACCGGCCGCACCGACCTGGTCCCCGTGCTCGGGGCGTGCCTGGCCACGGCCCTGCACGCGGCGGCACGGGACTGGCCGCCCGGACCCGTGCTGCTCGTCCCGGTCCCGACCACGCCGTCGGCCCGGCGGCGCCGCTGGTTCGACCCGGTGCGGCTGCTGCTGGACGACTGCGCGCGCCGCGGGGTGCTGCCCGCCGGTGCGCGCGTCGCCCGCGGGCTGCGGCACGGGGCGTCCGGGTCCCTGCTGCCGGGACCGGCGCAGAAGCTGCTGGGCACCGCGGGCCGGCGTGCCCGCCCCTCGGGCTCCCTGCGGTGCGCCGTGCCGCGGGGAGCCCGGTGCGTCGTCGTCGACGACGTGCTGACCACGGGCGCGACCCTGGCCGAGGCGCGCCGCGCGCTCCGGGCGGGCGGGGCCGAGGCGATCGGCGCCGTGGTGCTGGCGGCCGTGCGGCCACCGGCGGTTCCGCTCACCGCTGATTCGCTCCCGGGACGGCCGGGACCTGGTGTACATCACCTGTGATTCCACTAACGTTGAGTCACGGGAAGCAACAATCCTCCCGGGTGGGCGGCCCCATCCGCCCACGTCACCCCCGAGATTTGGAGGGCATCATGGAACTGAACGTCATGGGACGCAACGTCGCCGTACCGGAGCGGTTCAAGGAGTACGCCGCCGAGAAGGTCGTCAAGTTCGAGGAGCTGGGCGAGAAGGTCCAGCGCATTGATGTCAAGGTCACGAAGGACCACGCGCTGCCCGGCCACCAGGGCATGGGCGTGGAGATCACCGTCTCCGGCCGGGGTCCCGTCCTGCGGGCCGAGGCCCGCGGGGACGACAAGTTCGCCGCCTTCGACGAGGCCTACAGCAAGCTCCTCGAGCGACTCCGCAGGGCGCGCGACCGACGCAAGGTGCACCGCGGCGCCCACCGTCCCACGGCCGTTCACGAAGCCACCGGCACCCTGCCCGTGGTCCCGAGTTCCGGGCCCATCTACTCCACCGCCGAGGAGCTCGCGAACGCCGAGCAGGAGGCGTTCGACCAGACCGTCAGCCTCTCCGACGCGGTCACCCCCGTCGAGATCCGGCGCAAGCGGTTCCCCGCCGCCGAGCTGAGCGTCGACGAGGCCGTCGACCACATGGAGCTCGTCGGCCACGACTTCTACCTCTTCGTCGACAAGGAGACGGGCGAGCCCTCCGCCGTCTACCGCCGCAAGGGGTGGAGCTACGGGGTGATCAGCCTCAGCGAGAACGGCGAGGAGTCGGAGGAGAGCGTCCGGGCCTACCAGACCGCACCCGCCGGCTGAGCACGCACGCCTGACGGACGGACCCGGCTGGGAGCCGGCAGGGTCCCGACCCGGAAGAGCCCGGTGGTCCCGGCCACCGGGCTCGTCCGCGCCCGACGACGGGGCCGACTCCCGTAGACTGGAGCAGGTGCCGGATCCCCCCATCAGTCCCAGCACGGCAGTCGAACACGAGGAGCGTGTGCACGTGGCGTCATTCCTGGAGAAAGTCCTCAGGACCGGAGACAAGAAGGTCCTGACGAGGCTGCGGTCCTACACGACCGCCATCAACAGCCTCGAGGACGGGTTCCGGGAGCTCAGCGACGCGGAGCTGCGCGCCGAGACGGACGTGTTCCGCGCCCGGGCCGCCGACGGCGAGTCCCTGGACCGGCTGCTCCCCGAGGCCTTCGCCGTGGTGCGCGAGGCCGCCTCCCGCACCCTGGGGCAGCGCCACTACGACGTCCAGCTCATGGGCGGCGCGGCCCTGCACCTCGGGAACATCGCCGAGATGAAGACCGGCGAGGGCAAGACCCTCGTGGCCACGGCCCCCGCCTACCTCAACGCCCTCGCCGGCAAGGGCGTGCACGTCGTCACCGTCAACGACTACCTGGCCGAGTACCAGGCCAACCTCATGGGCCGCGTCTACCGGTTCCTGGGCATGGAGACCGGTGTGGTGCTGGCCAACCAGGACCCGGCGACCCGCCGCCGGCAGTACGTCGCCGACATCACGTACGGCACGAACAACGAGTTCGGCTTCGACTACCTCCGCGACAACATGGCGTGGAGCCCCGACGAGCTCGTGCAGCGCGGGCACAGCTTCGCGATCGTCGACGAGGTGGACTCGATCCTGATCGACGAGTCCCGCACCCCGCTCATCATCTCCGGGCCCGCCTCCGGGGAGGCCAACCGGTGGTACACCGAGTTCGGGCGTCTCGTGCAGCGGCTGGACGCCGGCACGGACTACGAGGTGGACGAGAAGAAGCGCACCGTCGGCGTGCTCGAGTCCGGGATCGAGAAGGTCGAGGACTGGCTCGGCATCGACAACCTCTACGAGTCCCAGAACACCCCGCTCATCGGCTTCCTGAACAACGCCATCAAGGCCAAGGAGCTCTTCCGCTCCAACAAGGACTACGTGGTGCTCAAGGGCGAGGTCATGATCGTCGACGAGCACACCGGCCGCATCCTCGCCGGCCGCCGCTACAACGAGGGCATGCACCAGGCCATCGAGGCGAAGGAGGGCGTCGAGATCAAGGCCGAGAACCAGACCCTCGCCACGGTCACCCTGCAGAACTACTTCCGTCTCTACGACAAGCTCGCCGGCATGACCGGAACGGCCGAGACCGAGGCCGCGGAGTTCATGAACACCTACGGGCTGGGCGTCGTGTCCATCGACACGCACCGACCGCTCGTCCGGATCGACCGCTCCGACCTCGTCTACAAGAACGAGGTCGCCAAGTTCGCCGCCGTGGTCAAGGACATCGAGGAGCGGCACGCGAAGGGCCAGCCGGTCCTGGTGGGCACCGTGTCGGTGGAGAAGAGCGAGTACCTCTCCAAGCTCCTCGCGCAGCGCGGCGTCCGCCACGAGGTCCTCAACGCCAAGAACCACGCCCGGGAGGCCGCGATCGTCGCCCAGGCGGGCCGCAGGGGCGCCGTCACCGTGGCCACCAACATGGCCGGCCGCGGCACCGACATCATGCTCGGCGGCAACGCCGAGTTCAACGCGGTGGACCGGATGCGGGAGCTGGGACTGGACCCGCAGCGCGACGCGGAGGAGTACGAGCGGGTGTGGCCGGAGGTGGTGGCCTCGTGCGAGGAGGACACCCGGGCCGAGCACCAGGAGGTGGTCGCCGTCGGCGGTCTCTACGTCCTGGGCACCGAGCGCCACGAGTCGCGCCGGATCGACAACCAGCTGCGCGGGCGCTCCGGGCGCCAGGGCGATCCGGGGGAGTCCCGGTTCTACCTGTCCCTCGCGGACGACCTCATGCGGCTGTTCAACGCCGGCGCCGCCCAGCGGCTCATGGCCGGCGCGCCGGACGACACGGCCCTCGAGCACAAGATCGTCTCCCGCGCCATCGCCTCCGCGCAGAGCCAGGTCGAGGGGCGCAACGCCGAGCAGCGCAAGAACGTCCTCAAGTACGACGACGTCCTCAACCGCCAGCGCGAGGCGGTCTACCGGGACCGCCGCAGGGTCCTCGAGGGCGACGACCTGCAGGAGCAGATCGCGCAGTTCGTCGACGAGGTCGTCAGCTCCACGGTCCAGGACCGCACGGCGGTCGGCCACCCCGAGGACTGGGACCTCGACGGCCTGTGGGAGGCCCTGCGCACGGTCTACCCCGTCACCCTCACGGTCGACGAGGTCGTGGAGGAGGCCGGGGGCCGCACGCGGCTCACCGCGGAGTTCCTGCGCGAGCAGGTCCTCTCGGACGCCCGGCTCGTCTACGACCAGCGGGAGGACGAGGTCGGCGCGGAGGCCATGCGCAACCTGGAGCGGCGCGTGCTGCTGTCGGTCATCGGGCGCAAGTGGCCCGAGCACCTGTACGAGATGGACTACCTCAAGGAGGGCATCGGGCTGCGTGCCATGGCCCAGCGCGACCCGCTCGTGGAGTACCAGCGCGAGGGCTACGCGATGTTCCAGGAGATGATGGGCGCGATCCGCGAGGAGACCGTCTCGACGCTGTACCGGATGGAGATCCGGCGCCAGCGCGTGGGCGCCGACGGCGGGCCCGCCGATCTGCAGATCCCGCGCCAGCCCAGCTTCCTGCAGTACACCGCACCCGCGGAGACCGGTGGCACGCAGACGCGCGTGGAGCCGGCCGTGCCCGCCTCGCGGGGCGCCTCGCCGGACGGTGCGGCGGAACCGGCCGCCGCCGGGACGGCCACCGACCGGACGGGACGCCGGGTCCGCGCCCGGGCCGGGAGCCCGGAGTCCTCCGAGGGCTGAGCGGGGCGGGGAGCCCGCTCAGCCGACCTCGAGCTGGGTGACGCTCCAGCCCCGGCCCAGGCGCTCGACGCGCATCGCCACGGCCCGGCTCCGCCGCGGTTCCACGACCACGAGCGCCACCTCGTAGACCCCGTGGTCCACCCGGCAGACCCGGCACCTGCGGACGTGGGGGTTGCGGTGCAGCTCCTGCAGGGCGGCCTTGCCCTCGAACTGCTCCTGCAGCAGCCGGAGCATGTCGGCGCGCTGCTGGAAGCGCTGCACGATCTCGGGAGTGGTCCACCGGCCCAGCTGCGCCGCCGGCCGGGTGCCGCCCAGCACCTCCACGGCCGCCTGGGCGATGGACCGCGCGAGGGCCGTGACCCGGCCGAGCTCGTCCTCCGTGTCGTGGTCCAGCACGCGCGTCGCACCCCACGTGTACCCACCGGCTGCCGTGGGCGGCACCGGCCGCGCCCGGCGGGCCGGCGGACCTGCCGCGGGGCGCCGGCTCCCGGGCGCGAGCTGACGGGCGACCGGGTCGGAGCCGGTGGTGGGTGCGTTCATGACGGGCCTCCTGGTGTCGGTGCTGCGGTCTCGTGCTGCGGGGGTCGGTGGGTCAGCGGTCCGCGGTGTCCGGCACCAGGAGCCGTTGGCCCGGGAGCAGCCGGTGGGGCCCGTCCACGAGGACGTGCCGGTTCAGCTCGTACCAGCGGGGCCAGGCGCGGGCGATCCGCTCGTCCGTGGCGTCCGGCCCGAGGTGCGCGGCGGTCAGCGACCAGAGCGTGTCCCCGCGCACGACCGTGACGGCGCCGTCCGTCGTGCGCGTCCGCGCCGACGAGTCGGCCTGCGGGGCGCAGGAGTCCTCCGGCGCCGCAGGCGCGGGCGCCGGTCCCGGGGCGGGAACGGTCCCCGGGCCGGGCGGCGGCTCCTGTGCCTCCGCGGTGGAGGCCGGCCCCCGTGCGTCCGGGCCGGAGGGCGGCGCCTCGCGCACCGCCGCCCCGCCCGACCAGAACGGGGAGGGCCTCTCGTCGGCGACCGCGGCCGGGACGGCCATGAGCTGGAGGCCCAGGGCCGTGGCGACCGCCCGGCGCAGCAGGACGGGGGAGCACCTCCCGCACACCTCCGCCAGCCGAACCCAGCGGCGGCGTCCGGCCAGCACCGCCAGCACGGCGAGGGCGGCGGCGAGCGCCCAGGCCAGGACCACGGCGCAGCCGGTCACCGCCGCCGCCAGGCCGATCAGCCTCCCGGCGTCGGGCCCACCGATCGGCCGGACGCGGCCCTCGGCGGCCAGGGCGGCGCCGCAGGCGGCGAGGCCCAGGCCCAGGACGGGGACCACGAGGGCCGGCCACAGCGGTCCCGGGATGCTGCGCTCGCGATCGGGCCTGCCGTCCACGTCGTCCCCCTCGGGTGATTCTGGACCGATTTGATGTCGTTTGATGTCGTTTGACGCTCTGGTGCATTGGTAGCACCGGTCAGGGTCGGCTGTAAAGGGTGCGATCACGTCGGTGGACCCGGACGGCCTTGACGGCCCCGGGGGCGGCGCCTACCTTGAGGCCCTGCGTGACCGGAGGTCCCGGGAGCCGGAGGGAGGCACCGCAGTGCGCTGGGAGCAGCTGTTCGCGGACATGGAGGCGCAACTGGCCTCGGCGCGCCAGCTGGATCTGGAGGAGGAGGCCGCGGAGCAGGCCCGGGCGGAGTACTCCCGGGTGCGGCTGGCGGACCGGCTGCGTCTCCGGCGCGGCGAACCCGTGCGGGCCCTGCTGACCGGGGCCGTGCCGGTCGAGGGCCGGGTGCGCGCCGTCGGGTCCGGGTGGGTCGCCCTCGAGGACAGAGGGGTCGAGCACCTCGTGCCGCTCGGAGCCGTCCTGTGGTGGGAGTCCCTCGGCCGCGGGTGGACCCCCGGCGAGGACGGGGTGGCGCTGCGGCTCGGCCTGGGTCACGCGCTGCGGGCGCTCGCCCGCGACCGGGCGAGGGTGCGCGTCCGGCTGGCCGGGGGCGGACCGCTCGGCGAGCTCGACGGAACGGTCGACCGGGTGGGCGCGGACTTCGTCGACCTGGCGCTGCACCCTGACGACGACTACCGGCGGCGGGGCAGCGTGACCGCTCTGCGCGCCGTGCCGTTCTCCGCGGTGGTCTGCGTGTCCTCCCTCACCGCCGGGTGACGGCCGCGCGCCGTGGGTCCCGGCTCAGTCCAGCGCACCGGAGCGCACGGCCTCCGCGGTCCGTTCGTAGCCGCGGGCGATGTACTCCTCCAGCTTGGCCGTCTCGACGCGCCACTGGCCGCGTCCGCCCACCTGGATGGCGGGCAGGTCCCCGCTGCGCACGAGAGCCCTCGCCTGCGTCGCCGAGACGTTGAGGATCTCGGCGACGTCCGCCAGGGTCAGGAAGCGCTGCTGCGCCATTCTCCGCCTCCTCGATCGTGGTTGCTCTCCTGTTCCAGTCTGCCACCGAACGAGCGGCGCGGGCTCCTGTCCACATGCGGCGACACCCCGTGCGGCGGGAGCGGTCCGGGGTGCGCCCGCGACGCGATGCTGTCCCCAGTTGTGCACCGACCCGTTCCCGGGGCCGTCGCCCGCGGGCAGAATGTGGGCGACGAGCGCGGTCCCCACGGCCGTGCCGGGCATCGACAGAGAGGCGGTCGCCGATGAGCGGCACGGTCCGGGGCGAGGAGGCCCCCTCGGCCCGGTTCCGGAGGCCGACCTGGCGGGATCCGCGGCTGCTCACCGGACTGCTGCTCGTGCTGCTCTCCGTCGCCGGGGTGACCGCCGTGGTGACCGCCACGAACCGGACGGATCCCTACCTGGCAGCCGCACGCGACCTCGAGGTCGGGCAGACGGTGACCGAGGACGACGTCGTGGCCGTCGACGTCCGGCTGCAGGACGCGGCGGACCTCTACGTCCCGGCCGACGCCGGTCCCGGACCGGGCGCGGTCGCCACGCAGCGGATCCCGGCGGGCCAGCTGCTGCCGGGGACCGCCCTGGGCACGGCGGACCGGCTGGACCGGAAGCCGGTCGCCGTCCCTGTCGAGCACCCCCTGCCCCACGACGCCGGAGCCGGATCGCGCGTGGATGTCTGGGTCGCCGCGCAGAAGCCCTCCGGGCGCGGCCACGAGCCGGCGCGCCTGCTGCTGCCCGCCGCCGAGATCGCCGGCGTACAGGCGGAGGAGACGGCCCTCGGCGCGGGCCGCGGCACGGTGGTGCACGTGCTCGTCGGCGAGGAGCCGATGGAGGAGCTCGTGGACGCGCTCGGCAACGACGCCCGGGTCACGCTCGTGTGGAATCCCGCGGGTGCGCCGTGACGGTCCTCCCGGTCATGGCCCTGGGGGTCTCCACCTGGCCCCTCGTCGACGGGATCGAACGGCTGCACGGTCCTGTCACGGTGGTCCGCCGCTGTCTCGACCTCACCGAGCTGCTGGCCGCGGCGCGCGCCGGACTCGGTCGGGCCGCTCTCGTCGCGGAGGGTGCCGAGGACCTCACGGCGAGCCTCCTGGAGCAGATCCGGCTCGGTGGCGCCGCGCTGCTCGTCATGGAGGGCCACGACCACCGCCGCCTCGCCGGACTGGGGGCCGTGGTCGTCCCGGAGCGTGCGGACCCCCAGGACGCCGCCCGGCTCGTCGAGGAGGCCGTGGCCGCCGCATCCGCGGCACCGAGTGCCGTGGGGTACTCCGACGTCGTCGCCGCGGACCCCGCGCGGGAGACGGCGGTCCCGGCCGGGGCGGCGGCGCAGGACGACTCGGACCTCGACGGCGCAGAGCCGCCGTCCGTCCGGCGCACCGGGCGGATCGTGGCCGTGTGGGGGCCCACGGGGGCGCCGGGCCGCACGACCGTGGCCATCAACCTCGCCGCGGAGCTCGCCCTCCTCGGCGAGGACACGGCCCTGGTGGACGCCGACACCTACGGGCCGTCGGTGGCCGCAGCCCTCGGGATGCTGGACGAGGCGGCGGGCCTGGCGCAGGCGTGCCGCCTGGCCGACCAGGGGCGGCTGGACGGCGCCGCCCTGCGCCGGACGGCCGCCGACGTGGCCGTGGCGGGCCGGACCGTCCGGGTGCTCACGGGGCTGACCCGCCAGGACCGCTGGCCGGAGCTGCGCTCGAGCGCCGTGGCGGCCGTGCTCGAGCGTTCGGCCCACGAGTTCGGGACCACGGTCGTGGACTGCGGCTTCGCGCTGGAGACCGACGAGGAGTTCACCGTCGACACCATGGCCCCCCGTCGGCACGCGGCGGCCCTGACGGTGCTGGAGCGCGCCGACGTGGTCGTGGCCGTGGGCGCCGCGGACACCATCGGCGTCCCCCGCCTGCTCAAGGGCCTGCCGGAGGTCGCCGCTTCCGCGCCCGGTGCCCGGCTCGTCGTCGCCGTCAACAAGCTGCGCCGGTCGGCGGCGGGGCGTTCCCCGGAGCTGGGGATCCGCGAGGCATGGGCACGCTTCGGGTCCGGGCCTGCGGTGGAGCTCTTCGTGCCATGGGACCCGGAGGCCCTCGACGAGGCGCTGCTGGCGGGTGCCGTCCTGGCCGAGACCGCGGCGGGCTCGCCCGTGCGGGCCGCGTTCCGGACCCTGGCGGAGCGCGTGCTGTCGCCACCGGAGGCGCCGGGGGAGGAGGCGGACCCGCCCGTGCGCGGTACTAGGCTGGGCGGCAGGATCGGCGCCTGGCTGCGGCGCTGATCGCGGGGGCGCCGTCCGGCCCCTCGGCCCCGCGACGACCGGAGACGATGTGCCGTTCACGGAACTCCCCAAGGACACCAAGGACTTCGGGCCCGCGGACCACGAGTGGCTCCACCTGCTCGTGGGGGACTGGCAGCTCATCTCCGACCTCGCCTTCGCCGACCTGATCCTCAGCTTCCCGGCCGACTACGTCCCCGCGGCGGGCAGCGGCAGCGGCCGGGGCATGCCGGCCCAGGGCAGTCCCTTCCGGGTGCTCGCCCACGTGCGGCCCGCGACGGGTCCCACGGTCTTCCACAAGGACATGGTGGGCGAGCTGCTGGCCGACGAACTGGCCGGTCCGCTGCGGGCCGCCTGGGTCGGCCGGCGCATCGAGCCGGTGCGCCCGGCCGGGGACCGGGCCGGCCCCGCCGCGCAGGTCAAGGTGGTGCCGCTCGTGCGCAAGGGCCGGACCCTCGCCCTGCTCACGCTGCACGCGGGCCGGGCGCCGGGACAGGTGGTCTCCCGGCAGGAGGTCGTCTACCGGGAGACCGCCGAGGTGCTGCTGCGGATGGCCAACGAGGGGCTCTGGCCGGACTTCTCCGCCCCGACCGGGTCGCGCCGGGGGGCGCCGCGCGTCGGGGACGGGGCGATCCGGCTCGACGCCGAGGAGCGCGTGACCTACGTCTCGCCCAATGCGGAGTCCGCGCTGCGGCGGCTGGGGATCGACGGCGAGCTCCTCGGGGAACGGCTCATGGACCTGGTGCCGCCCGTGCTGGGCCCGGGGGCGGACGCCGACGAGACCCTGGCCCCGGTGCTCAGCGGGCGGACCGCCTGGCGCAGCGAGGTGGAGGGGGCCCGGGTGAGCGTCAACTTCCGCTCGGTCCCGCTGCGGGACCGGTCCGGCCGGCTGGGCGCGGTGCTGCTCTGCCGGGACGTCACCGAGCTGCGCCGCCGGGACCTGGAGCTCGTGTCCAAGGACGCGACCGTCCGCGAGATCCACCACCGCGTGAAGAACAACCTGCAGACCGTGTCCGCCCTGCTGCGCCTGCAGGCGCGGCGGATGACGACGGACGAGGCGCGGCACGGCCTGGAACAGGCCATGCGCCGGGTCGCGACCATCGCGATGGTGCACGAGACCCTCTCGCAGGGCTTCTCGCAGAACGTCGACTTCGACGAGCTCGTCGCCCGGCAGTTCCGGCTCGCCGCGGAGGTCGCCTCTCCCGAGCAGACGGTGCGCACGCGCATGATCGGCGAGTTCGGCGAGCTGCCGACCCGTCTCGCCACCCCGCTGGCCCTCGTGATCAACGAGCTCGTCACGAACGCGGTCGAGCACGGTCTCGCCGGGCGGACCGGGACCGTGACGCTGGAGGCCGCCCGCATGGAGGACGAGGAGGGCGCCGGTCAGCTGCTCGAGGTCGTGGTCAGCGACGACGGCGCCGGCATGGGGGACGTCGTCATCGAGGAGTCCGGCGCCGGGGCCTTCCGCCGGGCGGGAGCCGGGGAGGGGCTGGGGATGCAGATCGTGCGCACCCTCGTGGCGGGCGAGCTCGGGGGCTGGATCCGCTGGGTGCCGCGGCAGGACGGGGGCACCCAGGTGACGGTGTGCGCCCGGGTGGACGAGTAGGCACGACCGGGCGGCCCGCCCCGCACCGCCGGTCCGTCGCGAGCCGGACCCGGGAAGCACCGAGGACCGGGACCCCCGTGGGGTTCCCGGTCCTCGGCGCGAGCGGAACGCTCAGGAGGCGCGGCGGGCCCGTGCGGCGCGGCGCTTGAGGGCGCGGCGCTCGTCCTCGCTCATCCCGCCCCAGACCCCCGCGTCCTGACCGGACTCGAGGGCCCACTGGAGGCACGTGTCCATCACCGGGCAGCTGCGGCACACGGCCTTGGCCTCCTCGATCTGGAGGAGAGCAGGTCCGGTGTTGCCCACGGGGAAGAACAGCTCGGGATCCTTCTCCAGGCATGCTGCGCGGCTACGCCAATCCATGGTCAGCGATCGCTCCTTTCAAGGACGGGTCCCGAGCACAGGGCAGGGGGATCCTGCGGAGGTGGTGTCCGGGACAAGAGAAAAGGCCCATTCGCACGGGCCTTGTGAAGAACTGTCGTCCACCTTCCCATGCCGCAGGGGTGTGGACAAGGGTTTTGGGGTCCGGGTCACACCGCGCCCGGTGAGGCGTTGCTCACAGCGGGCCGGGCACGGTCGCCGCCGGACTAGGGTGGCGGGGAGCGCGTCAGCCCGCGCCCGACGCCCGGCCGGAAGGAGACCGCCGCCATGCCCACCCCCTCCCGGGACCCCCGGCCGCGCGCGGTCGCCGTCCTCACGGCCGTGGTGCTGCTCGAGGCGCTGGTCCTGGCCGGCGCCGCGCTGCGGCTGGTCTGGACGCTCCTGTTCGAGGAGCCCCTGACCGTGGGCGGAACGGTCTTCCTCGCGGCGGTGTCCTTCGGGGGCGGTCTGTGGCTGCTGCACGTCGGCCGGGGCCTGTGGCGCGGCTTCCGGTGGCCCCGCGCCGCCGCGCTCGTGGTCCAGCTCTTCCTCCTGGTCGTCGCCTTCCCGCTGCTCCGGTCGGAGCAGTGGGCGGCCGGGCTGGTGCCGACCGTGCCGGCCGTGGTCGTCCTCGTCCTGCTGTTCCGCCCGGACGTGCTCGCCTGGACGAGCCGCACCGTCCGCTAGGCCCCCGCCGCCGTTCCCGGGCCCGCCGGGGCGCGCCCGCTCCGCGCCGGCCGACCCGGACCAGTACAGTTGGACCGCCTGCGCCCGGCGCCGTCGTGCCCGGGCACCGTCCCGTCCTCCCCGTCGAGCAGCTCCGAACAGGTGGTCCCGTGACTCCCCGTCGCATCGTCATCGTCAGCCGCATCTTCGCCCCCGAGCCGGCCGCGGCGTCCTTCCGCCTGCGTGCGCTGGCCCGCGGCCTGACGGAGGCGGGGGCGGAGGTCACGGTCCTCACCACCCGCCCACCGGCCGGGTCCCCGATCGAGCCGGAGCCCTACCGGGTGCGCCGGTGGCCCGTGCTGCGCGACCGGTACGACTACGTGCGGGGCATCGTCCAGTACCTCAGCTTCGACGTCCCCGTGCTCTTCCGGCTGCTCGCCACCCGTGCCGACCTCGTGGTCAGCGAACCGCCCCCCACCACGGGCATGGCCGTGCTCGCGTCCTCGGTGCTGCGGGGCCGGCCCTACGTCTGGTACGCGCCGGACATCTGGACGACCGCCGCCGAGAAGATGGAGGTCTCCCCGCTGGTCACGTGGGCCATGCGCACCATGGAGACCCTCGCGGCCCGGCGGGCCGCGGGCGTGCTCACCGTGTCCGAGGCGATGGGCCGGGAGCTGCAGTCCGTCACCGGCGTGGCGTGGGGAAAGGTGCTCGTGGCGGAGAACGGCATCGACACCGACGTCTTCCGCCCCGACGGTCCCGTGGCCGATCCCGGCGCGCCCTACTTCGTCTACGCGGGATCGATGTCCGAGTGGCAGGGCGCCGACGTCTTCGTCCGCGCCATGCCCCGGGTCCTCGCGGCCCACCCCGACGCACAGCTGCGCTTCTTCGGCCGCGGCTCGGACATCGACCGGGTCGAGGAGATCGCCGACCGCCTCGCGCCGGAGAACGTGCTCTTCGAGGGGCTGCGCCCCGCGGCCGAGACCGCCGAGTGGACCCGGGGCGCCGTCGCCGCCCTGGGCGCCGTGCTCCCGGGCATCGGCTACGACTTCACCAAGCCCACCAAGATCTACGCGGCCGCGGCGTGCGGGACGCCCGTCGTCTACGCCGGGGCCGGGGTCGCCGCCGAACTCGTGGAGGACGAGGGGCTGGGAACGGCCGTCGACCACGACGCCGACGCGGTGGCCGAGGCCATGATCGCCGCCCTCGACCGGCGGCTGGACCCGGCACTGGCCGAGGACGAGGACCGGGAACGCCGCCGGCGCGCCGCGTGGGCCGCCGAGAACGCCTCCCTGGGGGCCTCCGGGCGCCTCGCCGCCGAGTGGCTGCTTCAGGGCTTTCCCGACTGATCAGGTACTTTGGTACGCAGCGCACGCCCGGCGCGCCCGTGCCGCCCCCCACGGGCCGGACGCCGACCGGGCCGACCAGGACACCAACCTCAGGAGTTTGCCCGTGAACGCAGATCTCGTCGTCGTAGGGTCCGGCCTCTTCGGGCTGACCGTGGCCGAGAGGGCCGCCAACGAGCTGGACCTCAATGTGGCCATCATCGACCGTCGCTCCCACATCGGGGGCAACGCCTACACGGAGAACGAGGAGCAGACCGGGATCGAGGTGCACCGCTACGGCGCCCACCTGTTCCACACCTCGAACGAGCGGGTGTGGGACTACGTCAACCGGTTCACCGACTTCACGGACTACGTGCACCGCGTCTACACGCGGCACCACGACGAGGTCTTCCCCATGCCGATCAACCTCGGCACGATCAACCAGTTCTTCCGGGCGGCGCTCTCGCCGGCCGAGGCGCGGGCACTGATCCAGGAGCAGGCCGGGGAGCTGGCCGGGACGGACCCGCAGAACCTCAACGACAAGGGCATCCAGCTCATCGGCCGCCCGCTCTACGAGGCGTTCATCAAGCACTACACGGGCAAGCAGTGGCAGACGGACCCCAAGGACCTGCCCGCCTCGATCATCAACCGGCTCCCCGTCCGCTACACCTACGACAACCGGTACTTCAACGACAAGTACGAGGGGCTGCCGGTCGACGGCTACACCGCGTGGCTCGAGCGCATGGCGGACCACCCGCGGATCGACGTCCGCCTGGACACCGACTTCTTCGACGACGGCCACGACTACTCCCGCTCCGCCGTCTCCGGACAGGTGCCGGTCGTCTACACGGGACCCGTGGACCGCTACTTCGACTACGCCGAGGGCGACCTGTCGTGGCGCACCATCGACCTGGAGCAGGAGGTCCTGCCGGTCGAGGACTTCCAGGGCGCCCCGGTGATGAACTACCCGGACCCCGAGGTGCCCTTCACCCGGATCCTGGAGTTCCGCCACTTCTACCCGCAGCGCGACTACACCACGGACGCCACGGTGATCATGCGCGAGTTCTCCCGCTTCGCGGAGAAGGGCGACGAGCCGTACTACCCGGTCAACACCGCGGTGGACCGCGACAAGCTGCTCAAGTACCGCGATCTCGCCCGCGGCGAGGACAACGTCCTCTTCGGGGGGCGCCTCGGCACCTACAAGTACCTGGACATGCACATGGCCATCGGCGCCGCGCTGTCCATGGTCGACAACAAGCTCAAGCCCCACTTCACCGGCGGGGCCACCATCGAGAGCGGGGGAGTGGACGCGTGACCGCGACGACCCAGGACACCGACCGGACCGGCACCCGGAGCACCGCCCACCGGGTGCTGCAGGAGCTCGTCTTCCCGACGGCCGACCGGTCGCCCACCCAGCCGCTGTACCTGGACTCCCGGGCGGACACCGGCAGCTCCGTCCAGCAGGAGGACGCGAAGGAGCAGCGGCCCCAGATCGTGGTGAACGTGGGCTCCGAGGCCGTGAGCACCAACGGCGTGGCCATCACGGGCCGCACGTCCGTGCGCGTGCAGGCCCGCCGCACCGTGTCCTTCGCCACGTACTTCAACGCGTTCCCGGCCAGCTACTGGCGGCACAACACGCACCTGCGCGAGGTCGTGCTGCAGGTGCGCACCACGGGCCGCGGCACGGTCAACGTGCACAGCTCCAACGCGCGCGGCGAGTCCGTGCCCGTCTCCGTGCACGGCGTCTCCGGCGCCGAGCGGCTGACCGAGGTCCTGCTGCCCCTGAAGGCCTTCGCCGACGGCGGGTGGTACTGGTTCGACGTGGCCGCCGGGGACCAGGAGGTCGAGGTGCTGGGCGCCCAGTGGCTGGGCGACGGCGCGGGCACCACGGAGGGCTCCGTCACCCTCCAGATCACCACCATGAACAAGCCCTCCTACTGCCTCACCAACGCCCGCCTCCTGGACGAGCAGCGGGACAACCTCCCGCAGGTCGCGCAGGTCGTGATCGTGGACCAGGGCAACCAGAAGGTCGTGGACGAGCCGGGCTTCGACGAGGTCCGGGCACGCTTCGGGGACCGTCTGCGCGTCATCGACCAGGCCAACCTGGGCGGGGCCGGCGGCTTCGCCCGCGGCATGTACGAGGCCGTCCGCGCGGACAGCACCTACGTGCTGCTGATGGACGACGACGTCGAGATCGAGCCGGAGGCCGTGCGGCGGATCAGCGTGTTCGCCGACTTCTGCAAGCGGCCCACTCTGGTCGGCGGGCACATGATCGACCTGCTGAACCCGACGAAGATCCACAACTTCGGCGAGGAGATGGACCCGTACAGCTTCCAGTACGGTCCCGCGGGGGAGGGCGTGGAGATCGGCCACGACTTCCGGCGCAGCAACCTGCGCAGCACGTCCTGGATGCACCGCCGCATCGAGGTGGACTACAACGCGTGGTGGATGTGCCTGATCCCCACGCAGGTCGTCCGCGAGATCGGCCTGGCGCTCCCCGTGTTCATCAAGTGGGACGACGTCGAGTACGGCATCCGCGCGAAGGCGGCCGGCTACCGGACCGTGTCCCTGCCCGGTGTGGCCGTCTGGCACCTCGCCTGGGCGGACAAGGACGACACCATCAGCTGGCAGGCGTACTTCCACAAGCGCAACCAGCTCGTGGCGGCGCTGCTGCACTCCCCGTTCGACCGCGGGGGCGAGGTGCTCGGGCGCAACGGGGTCAAGGACCTGCGGCACCTGCTGTCCATGCAGTACTTCGCGGAGGAGGCCCGGGTCCTGGCCCTGCGCGACGTCCTGGACGGTCCCGAGGCCCTGCACGAGCTGCTGCCCCAGCGCATCCGCGACGTCCGCCGGATGATGACCCGGCACTCCGACGCCGTCTACCAGCCGGACCTGGACGCGTACCCGACGGTCGCGCCGTCGAAGCCGGTCCGCACGCGGCGCCTCTCCGCCCCGCACGGTCTGAAGGTGCTCACCTCCGCCACGACCGCCGTGGTGCGCCACCTCGCAGTGCGCCCCCCGGAACGGGCCGAGCAGCACCCGCAGGTGCACCTGCCCTACCAGGACGCGCGGTGGTGGCGGCTCGCCCGCTACGACAGCGCCCTGGTCTCCGCCTCGGACGGCACCGGCTACACCTGGTACAAGCGTTCGCCCCGTGAGGCCCGCGCCCTGATGGCGGAGTCCCTGCGGCTGCACGCCCAGCTGGCCCTGCGCTGGCCGGAGCTCTCCCGCCGCTACCGCGCCGCACTGCAGGACGTCACCTCCATGGAGGCGTGGGAGGCGACCTTCCGCGAGCACTCGGAGATCGGCGCCTGATGCCCGCGGCCACGGTCGTCCGGAGACCGTCCCCCGGCACGGGGCTCCCGGCGGTGTTCCGTCAGCGCTACCTGCTGAAGCTGCTCGTCGACAAGGAGCTGCAGATCCGCTACCGGGGCACGGTCCTCGGGCTCCTGTGGTCCTACGTCAAGCCGGGGATCCAGTTCGTGGTCTTCTACGTGGCGCTCGGCATCTTCCTCGGCCTGGAGCGGGGGATGGAGAACTACGCCGTCTACCTGTTCTCGGGGATCATCCTCATCAACTTCTTCTCGGAGTCCTTCGGCAACGCCGCACGGTCGATCGTGGCCAACGCCAGCCTGATCAAGAAGATCTACCTGCCCCGCCAGATGTTCCCGGTGGCCTCGGTGTGGGTGGCCGGCGTCCACCTGCTGCCGCAGCTGGCGGTCATGCTCCTGGCCGCCCTGATCGTCGGCTGGTCGCCCACGTGGCTCTCCCTGCTGGCGGTCCCGGGCGCCCTCCTGATCGTGGGTCTGCTGGGCGCCGGCCTGGGCATGCTCTTCGGCGCCGCCAACGTGTTCTTCCGCGACGCCGAGAACTTCGTGGACCTGATCGTCATGGTCAGCACGTGGTCCGCCCCGGTGCTCTACGCGTGGACCATGGTCCGCGACGTGCTCGGCCCGGTCTGGTTCGCGGGGTTCATGCTCAACCCCCTGACCGTAGCCGTGGAGCTCTCCCACGCGGCGTTCTGGCTGCCCACCACCACCCCCGGCGCCCACGAGGTCCCGCCCCACCTGTTCTCGCTGTGGACACCGGTGGCGCTGCTCGTGGTCACGGTGATCATGCTCCTGGGCGACCTGACGTTCCGTCGCCTCGAGGGCCGATTCGCGCAGGAGCTGTGACGATGACATCCGACCGGAGCACCGGCCCCGGCGAGCCCGCCGTGCTCGCCCGCCACCTCGCCAAGGAGTTCTCCCTCCGGCACGCCCGCTCGCTCAAGGAGACGGCGATGTGGCTGGCCCGGGGGCGGCGCCAGGACATCTCCAACCGGTTCCGCGCCCTGGAGGACCTCAGCATCAGCATCCAGCCGGGGGAGAGCGTCGCCCTCGTGGGGCTCAACGGCTCGGGGAAGTCCACGTTCCTCAAGCTGGTCTCCGGCGTGATGAGCCCCGACGGGGGCTCGCTCGCGGTCAACGGGCGCGTGGCGGGACTGATCGAGGTGGGAGCCGGCTTCCACCCCGACCTCACCGGCCGGGACAACGTGTACCTCAACGGCGCGATCCTCGGCATGACGAAGGAGGAGATCGACCGGAAGTTCGACCGGATCGTCGCCTTCTCCGAGATCGAGCAGTTCATCGACACCGAGGTGAAGTTCTACTCCTCCGGCATGTACCTGCGCCTGGCGTTCGCCGTGGCGGTGTTCACCGACCCGGACATCTTCATCATCGACGAGATCCTCTCCGTGGGCGACGAGCCGTTCCAGCGCAAGAGCCTGGGACGGGTCAAGGAGCTCTCCGCCGAGGGCAAGACCCTCCTGGTGGTCAGCCACGACTTCGACGTGGTCCGGAAGGTCTGCGACCGCGGGGTGTGGATCGAGCACGGCCGGGTGCGCAGCGACGGACCCATCGACCGGGTCATCGACGAGTTCCGCGCCGCCGCCGCCGGCTAGGCGAGCGGGCCCGGCAGCACGGCACGTCCGGCGGGTCCTCCCCTAGACTGGCCTGCAGTGCACGACTTCTGTACCGGAGCGCGGAGCGCGACGTGCCGGCCACGTCCCGCCCCGCACCCGGACGACGCCACCGAGACGGGGAGCTCGCATGACCGAGGACGTCACGGACCGGGAGGCACCACCGCCGGGAACGGAGCCGCTGGGCCCCGCTGCTTCGCGCGACTCGTCCCGGGCGGCGGCGGGCGCCCGCCGCGCCGCCCGCCGCCGGAAGGGCCGGCACCGGACCCTCCAGGCGGGCGTGCTGGTCGTCGTCGTGGCGCTGTGGTGGCTGATCACCGCGCTGCAGCTGGTCCCGGTCCTCTACCTGCCGTCCCCCGGGGCGGTGCTCAACGCCTTCGTGCAGGCGAACTCGTGCCGGCCGGTCGCCGAGGGCCTGTCCCGCACCGTGTGCGGCGAGTACAACTACTACCTGTGGGAGCACCTGCTCGCCTCGCTGCAGCGGATCGTGGTCGGCGTGGGCGGGGCCGTGGTCGTCGGACTCGCCGTGGGCTTCCTGATGGGCTCGTCCCGCTGGCTGCAGACCGCGTTCGAGCCGTACCTGAACTTCCTGCGCGCCCTGCCCCCGCTCGGCTACATCGGCCTGCTGATCGTGTGGCTGGGCATCGGCGACACGTCGAAGTACGTCCTGCTGTTCCTCGCGGCCTTCCCGCCGATCGTGATCGCCACGATCCACGGCGTCGGCGGGGTCCCCGCGGACCGGATCAACGCCGCGCTGTCCCTGGGCGCCTCCAGGGTGCAGACCGTGCGGCACGTCGTCCTGCCGTCCTCGCTGCCCAGCATCCTCTCCGGCATCCGCCTGTCCGTGGGCTTCGCCTGGACCACGGTGGTGGCCGCCGAGCTCAACAACGGCATCCCGGGGATCGGCGGCCTGGCCTACCTCTCCGGCACCCAGCTCAACACCCCGCTCACCATCGCCTGCATCATCACCATCGGGATCGTGGCGGTGGCGCTCGACACGCTCATCGTGTGGATCGGCCGCCTCCTGGTCCCCTGGCAAGGAAAGGCCTGACCATGCCCGTCACCTGGAAGCACACCCTCGCCCTCGCCGGCGTGCTCGGCGCCGTCGGCGCCACGACCGGCTGCGTCGAGTCCGGCCGCACGGCCAATCCGGACGCCGAGGTCGCCGTCGCGGACTGTCCCGTCGAGCCGGACCCGGGGATCACCACCACGGCGCGGATCGCCTGGCAGGCCATCCCCAACGCGGACCTGGCGGTCAAGGACATGCAGATGCTCGAGACGTGCATGCCCAACGCCGACATCAGCTGGTCCAAGTTCGACTCGGGCGCGGACGTGGTCCAGGCCTTCGGCGCCGGCTCCGTGGACCTCGGGCTGGTCGGCTCCAGCCCGGCGGTGACGGCCGTCTCCCCGCCCCTGGACATCGACCTGCGTGTCGTGTGGCTCCACGACGTCATCGGCGCCGCCGAGTCCCTGGTGGTGCAGGACCCCGCCGTCGACTCGGTCGACGGGCTCGCGGGGCGGACCGTGGCGGTGCCCTTCGGGTCCACCGCCCACTACTCGCTGCAGTCCGCGCTGCGGGAGGCGGGCGTCGACCGGGAGGTCGAGCTCATCAACCTGGCCCCGGACAACATGATCGCCGCCTGGGACCGGGGGGAGATCGACGCCGCCTGGGTCTGGGACCCCACGCTCACGGAGCTGAAGGACTCGGGCGAGGTCCTCCTCACCAGCGAGGAGACCGCGGAGGCCGGACACCCGACCTTCGACATGGAGGCCGCGACGTCGGAGTTCGTGGCCGAGAACCCGGAGTTCATGACCATGTGGACCACCCTCCAGAACGAGGCCGTCCAGCGCCTGGCCGAGGGCGACGCCGAGACGGTCGAGTCCCTGGCCGTGCAGCTCGGCCTCTCGCCGGACGTCGTGCGCACCCAGATCGAGGGGTACGTCTACCCGGACGCCGCCGCCCAGCAGGAGGAGTACTTCAGCGGAGCGCTCGGGGGCGTCCTGGCGGACACGGCAGGCTTCCTCGTGGACGTCGGCCAGATCGACACCGCGGCACCCGCGGAGACCTACCGGCAGATGCCGTACCCGGACGCGATCGAGGAGGTCGCAGCCCGATGAGCCCGTCGGGGGAGGGAGCGACGACCGGGTCCGCCGCCGCGGGGACCCACGGCGGGACGCCCACCCGGGACCTCGTCCTCGACGGCATCGCCCACCACTACGTGGCCGACTCCGGCGACGTCGTGCACGCGGTCTCGGAGACGACGCTGCGCATCCCGGGCGGGCAGTTCGTCGGCGTCGTCGGCCCCTCCGGCTGCGGCAAGACCACCCTCCTCAAGGTGCTGGCCGGTTTCCTGGCCCCGACGCAGGGCGAGGCCCGCTACGGGGACGAGGTCATCACCGGCCCGTCCCACGACCGCGGCGTGGTGTTCCAGCAGCCCAACCTCTACCCCTGGCTGTCGATCCGCAGGAACGTGGAGCTCGGCCCGAAGTTCCGCGGCGTGCCGAAGCCGCAGCGGGAGTCCCGCTCCGCCGAGCTCCTCGAGATGGTGGGGCTGTCCCGGTTCGGGGCTGCGAAGCCCTACGAGCTGTCCGGGGGCATGCAGCAGCGCGCGCAGATCGCGCGCGTGCTCGCCAACGAGTCGGAGGTGGTCCTCATGGACGAGCCGTTCGGCGCGGTCGACGCCATCACGCGCGAACGGTTGCAGGCGGACCTGCTGGGGATCCAGCGGCGGCGGCGCCAGACCGTCTTCTTCATCACGCACAGCGTCGAGGAGGCGGTGTTCCTGGGCGACCGCGTGCTCGTCATGAGCCCGCGGCCGGGCCGGATCGTCCTCGACGAGACCGTGGACCTCGCCTCGGTGTACGGGCCCGACGTGGGGGCCGAGATGAAGTCGACGCCGGAGTTCATCGCGCTCCGGGACCGCGTGGCGGCCGCCATCCAGGTGTCCTGACCGCGGGACCGGGGACCGGCCCGCACGCTCAGCAGGCCGTGACCTCCCACAGCTCGGCGTCGCCCTCCGAGGCCACCAGCTCGAAGGAGGTCTCCGGGGTCTCGCCCAGGGTGTCGATGGGCACGTACGGCCGCGCCCCCGGGGGGTCGGGCTCCAGGTACTGCCGGCCGAAGTCCAGGACGTAGTCGATGCCCTCGGACCGCGCCGTCCGGCAGGCCCGGGCGGGCTCGTCGGCGGTCAGGCCCGCCACGACCTCGGGCATCCGGGCGCGCTCCGGTCCGCCGATGTGGTACTGGGTCACCCGGCTCCCGGCCACCGCGTACGCCAGCGAGCCCCCGTTCCACGGGTTCACCAGGATCAGGTCGTCCTCGTCGGTCAGCCGCGGCAGCCGCTCGAGCAGGTCCCGCTCGTCCTCGGTGAGGATCCCGTCCGGCGTGTCCCAGCTGAAGCGCGCCCGGGTGTCCAGCAGGGTGTCGCGCATCGTGCGCACCTGGGTGAGCGGGACCGATGCGGCGACCAGGAGCACCGCCGTGCCGCCCGCGACCAGCCGCCGGACGCGGAGGGTGCGCCGCTCCGGGGCGAGGGCGGCCACGGCACCGCGCCGGAGCAGATCGGTGAGGGCGGTCGCACCCAGGGCGATCAGCGGGACGGCCACGACCGGGAGGCTGGCGGCCAGCCGGAAGGAGTCCTGGTACCACGAGCCCACAGCCCACTCCCGCCACGGGCCGGTGGGCGCGGAGGCCGCCACCACGTACAGGGACACGACCAGGAGCTGGGCGACCCCCAGCCAGCGCAGCTCGCGCCGCGCGAGCGTGGCGCCGACCCCGAGGACGGTGAGGAGCACCAGGAACCAGGGGACGTCCTGGCGGCCGTTCGTGGCGTAGAGGAGGGCCTCCCCGTAGGCGGCGGCGGGCGTGGTGTGCGCGAAGCGGATGAAGTCGTTCCCCAGGCTGTCCCACAGGTACGTCCACACGGCCGCCGACAGGGGCAGCAGCAGCACGACCAGCGCCGTCCTGCCGCCCTGCCGCGACGCGACCGCCCGCCGGAGCGCCCCCCACCAGGCCGTCAGGACCATGGGGACCAGCAGCACGAGCAGCAGCGTCCCGACGTTCGGGTGGGCCAGCATCGCCCCGCCCGTGACCACCAGCCAGCACAGGCCCAGGTGGACCAGCCGGGCGGGCGGGCGGCGGGCCCGGCCGGCCCGGGAGTCGGCGTCCAGTCCGAGCAGGGTCGCCAGGTGGGCCAGGGCCACCGGGGCCACGCTCAGTCCCAGCAGGTTCGGCAGCAGGGGGCCGAACTCGAGGACGGAGAACGGGAGGACGGCGAAACCGGCCGAGGCGACACCGGCCACGACCAGGGCCACGGGGGAGGGGCCCACCAGGGTGCGGGTGAGGAACAGGCACGACGCCGGCCACACCAGCGCCGCCACGACGAACAGCACCACGTTACCGGCGACCATCGGGCTCTGCTCCGCCAGGGGGTACGCGAGGCCCGCGAGCCCGTGCCAGACGGCGGGATAGATCGCCACGGCCTTCTCGGGATCGACCATCCGGCCGAGTGTCAGCGACGAGGCGGAGGCGGTGTCCACGACGTAGCGGACGGCGTTGAGGTGGAAGACGTTGTCGTAGCGCTGGGCGAACCGCCCGGGCTCCTGCACCACGAACAGCAGGCGGCGCACGAGCAGGGCGGCCCCGAGCAGCAGGCCCAGCACCACGGCCCCCCGGTACACCGTCACGGGGGGCAGCCCGAACATCCCGGTCCGGTCCGCGGCGGCGGCCGCGGCGCCGGGGCGCGTCCCGCCCGCCGGGCCGCGCGCCCGCCGGGACAGGAGCCCGACGACGCCGGCGAGCGCCCACAGCGCGAGGGTGAGGACGCCGAGGGTGAGCAGGGAGAACCCGACGTCCAGCAGGTCGAGCACGATCCCGGCCGTGCCGATGACCGCCAGGCCGTAGGCCGGGGCCGCGAGGGGGAACAGCGGCCTGACGTCGCGCAGCACGAGCTGGAGGGCGAGCCCGGGCGCCCAGAGCAGCACGACGACGAGCACCAGGGCCGGGACGTGCGGCATCCAGTCGCTCACCGGGAGCCCTTCCACGGGGTGCGGCGCGCGGTCAGGGGGTCTCGCAGCCGACGATCTCGTACAGGGCGGCCTCACCGTTGCGCTCGACGAGGACGAGATTGGACGTGTCCTCGAGGTCGTCGACCGAGTTCAGGGCGGTGTAGCCGAGCGCGCGCTTCTCGTCCGGGATGATGAACTGGGAGCCGAAGTCCAGCACGTAGTCGACACCCAGCTCCGCGACCGCCGTGCAGGCCGCGCTGCCCGGCGCGGCGTCGTCGACGCCCGCGACGAGGTCCTCCAGGACGGGTCCGGGGGTGCCGATGTGGTACTGCGTCACCGGCCGGTCCGCCACGGCGTAGGCGAGGGACCCCCCGTTCCAGGGGTTCACCGCGATCAGGTCCCCGGCGTCGGTCAGCTCGTCGAGGTCCTGCAGCAGCTCGTACTCGTCCTGGGACAGCAGGTTGTCGGGTCCTTCCCAGTCGTAGTGCCCCTTCGCCTCGCTGGTCGTCCCGGTGAGGGCGGCCACCTGCGACAGGGGCGCCACCAGCGCCAGCAGCACGACGGCCGCGACGGGGTAGGCGGCGGCGCCGACGCCCTGCCGGCGCGTGCCGGCACTCGTGCGGGCCGTCCAGACGGCAGCCGCCCGCACGAGGTGGGCGGCACCCAGCGCGATGAGGGGGACGCCGGTCAGGGGCAGGGTGGCCGCGAGGCGGTAGGAGTCCGTGTACCAGCCCGCGGTCAGCCACTGCCGCCAGGGTCCGTCCTCGCCGGCGGCGGCCGTGGCGTACAGGTACACGAACAAGAGGTGCGCGAGCACGAGCCAGCGCAGCTGCCGGCGGCTGAACGCCGCGTACACCCCGGTGGCGGTCAATACCACGAGCACCCACGGCACGTCCACCCGGCCGTCGGTGCCGTAGAACAGCCCCTCGCCCAAAGCCTGGGCGAAGGTGCCGCCGGGCGCCCACCAGAACTCGGTGGTCAGCGTGCTCCAGAGCAGCAGCCACAGGACGGCCGCGCCGACGGCGACGGCGACCAGCCGTCCCGCCCGGGCACGGCGACCCGTGCTCAGCGAGCTGCGCAGGCTCCGGGCGAAGGCCGTGACCAGCAGGGGAACGGCCACCACGAGCAGTGCCAGCACCGTGTTGGGCTGGGAGACGAGCAGCGCCCCGAGGGCCACGACGAAGCAGGCGAGCAGTCGCACGAGGCGCATCCCCCGGAGCGGGGCGTCGACGGGGTTCCCGGTCAGCGCCGGACCGAACGGCCGCACCATGAGCCCCAGCGCCACCGGCAGCACAGCCAGTCCCAGGATGTTGGGGAACAGCGGGCCGAACGTCATGAGGCCGAACGGGAACAGGCCGAATCCCGCGCTCGCGATGCCGGCGACGGCGGCCGCCACGGGCGACGGGCCGACCAGGACCCGGACCAGGTAGACGCACGACGCGGGCCAGACCAGGCCCGCCACGGCGAGCAGGGTGAGGTTCTGCGCCACCATGACGTTCTCGCCGGTGAGCGGCACCACGAGCGATGCCAGCTGGTGCCAGGCGGCCGGGTACAGCGCGATCGCCCGATCGGGCTCCATCATCCGGTTCAGGGTGAGGGTGGACCCGGAGCCGGTCTCGAAGATCCAGCGGACGGCGTTGAGGTGGAAGATGTTGTCCCACCGCTGGGCGAGGGCCTCCGGGCCGCCGATCACGGACATCATCCGGCGGAGCAGGAAGGTGCCGCCGACGACCAGTCCGGCCGCGGCACCGAGCGGGAACAGCCACGGCCGCCGGTCGACGTGCTCCAGCTCCGCGTCGTCACGGGCGTCCTCCGCGGACCGTGCGCCCTGTCCCGGGGGCCCGGTGCGGCCGGGGCCGGGCAGCAGGCGCCCCACCACCCACGCCAGGACCGCGAGCACCGCCGCGGCACCCGCCTGGGACGCCAGGCCGTACCGGATCCCGAGCAGGTCGAGCAGTACGCCCGAGAGGCCGACGACGGCCACGCTGAAGGCCGGTGCGGCGAGGAGCGTCCGGCCGGAACGCTCGCCGAAGGCCCACAGCAGCGCCAGCCCGGGCAGCCAGAGCACCGCCAGCAGGACCAGGAACGCCGGCAGGTACGGCATCCACGCCGTCAGCATGGCGGTCCGGCGTCGGTCGACTCGCGTGCAGGCACGATCTCGTCCTCGGGGCTCGGAGAAGGGGACGCCCCGAGTATAGGAGCTGGGCGTCGCCGCGCCCTGTGCAAGAATGTTCCGGTGAGTCGCGTCTGGATCGTCATGCCCGTGTTCAACGAGGCGGCAGTCGTGGGAGAGGTGCTGGCAGAGCTCCGGAAGACCTTCCCGCACGTCGTCTGCGTCGACGACGGCTCCTCCGACGACTCCGCCCGCATCTGCGCCGGGGCCGGCGCGGTCGTCGTCCAGCACCCCATCAACCTGGGGCAGGGCGCGGCGCTGCAGACTGGCTTCGAGTACGCCCTGCAGGACCCCGGGATGGACTGCGTGGTGACGTTCGACTCGGACGGCCAGCACCGCGTCGTCGACGCCTGGGACATGGTCGGTCGGATCCGGTCGGGGGAGGCGGAGGTCGTGCTCGGCTCGCGGTTCCTCGACCGGCGGACCAAGGTGTCCGCGCTCAAGCGGCTCGTGCTGCGCACGGCCGCGTACTTCTCGAGACTGTCCACCGGCATGGACCTCTCCGACGCCCACAACGGCCTGCGCGCCATCGACCGGGGCACGCTCGCGCAGATCCGGCTGACCCAGAACCGGATGGCCCACGCGTCCGAGATCGTCAACCAGCTCGCCGACATCCGGCCGCGCTGGGTCGAGCACCCGGTCGAGATCATCTACACGGACTACTCGAAGTCCAAGGGGCAGTCGCTGCTCAACGGCGTGAACATCCTCGCCGAACTGTTCGTCAAGTAGTCCGCACCCGGTCCGCACCACCGAAGGAGAGAGCCGCCCGATGATCTACGCCGTGCAGATCCTGCTGGTCCTGGCCGTGGCCTACGGTGCGCTCGCGCTGATCCGCGGCGGCGCCAACGCCAAGCACCAGGCGATCCGCCGGGTGCTTGGCCTGGCGTTCTTCGTCTTCGCGGCCCTGTCCATCTTCTTCCCCAACCTGCTCACGGAGGTCGCCCAGTTCCTGGGGATCGGCCGCGGCACGGACCTGGTGCTGTACGGGTTCGTGGTGATCTTCATGATCACCCAGGCCACCTCGGCGCTGCGCAACCGGCAGCAGGAGGTCAATGTGACCCGGCTGGCCCGGCACATCGCCGTCGCCGAGGCGGAGCGGCCGTGGGCGCCGGCTCCCGCCGACGCCGAGCCGGTCCCGGAGCGTCCCTTCGCGGAGACCTCGCCCGCCGAGCGTCCCGCCGACTGACCGGCCCCGGAACGGGTCAGGTCCCGCGGACCAGCCGGGAGAGCAGGTCCGGCCGGTCGGTCATGACGCCGTCCACGCCCCAGGCCAGCAGGCGGCGCATGTCCTCCTCCCGGTCGATCGTCCACACGTCCACCCGGAGACCGGCCTGCTGGGCGCTGCGCACGAGCTCGGGCGTGAGGATCCGCAGCCCCAGGAGGGTGTCGGGCGGCTGCAGCCCCTGGAACGGCAGGGCGTGGTGCCCGTGCCGGCCCAGGAGGCACAGGAGCCGGAAGGCCGCGAACTCCGTCACGGCGGCCGCGGTGGGGACCGTCCCGCCCGAGACCTGGCGGAACCGCCGGATCGAGGCCGTACGGTTCGTCGCGACGAGCGTGCGCCCCTCGGCGCCGGCCGCCCGGATGGTCCGCCAGACGATCGCCTCGGCGTCGGGGCGGTTGCCCTTCAGCTCGATCGCCACGCGACGGTCGGGGAACGCCTCGTAGACCTCTGCGAGCGTGGGGACGTGCACACCGCGCCCGCGCCAGGGAAAGGTCTCGCCGTCGCGCGTGAACGCGTGCCCCGCGTCCAGGTGCCGCAGGTCCGCGGTGGACAGCAGGGCGACGGCTCCCGTCCCGTCCGTGGTGCGGTCCACCGTGAGGTCGTGCATGAGCACGGCCGTGCCGTCGGCGGAGGCCTGCACGTCGAGCTCCAGCACGACGTCGCCGAGCGCCTCGGCGGCCCGGAACGCCTCGAGGGTGTTCTCGGGCGCGACCTCGGCGCCGCCCCGGTGGGCGAAGGTGGCCGGCCAGCCGGTGGGCACGGTCGCCCTCGGGCCCGGTGCCGGATCGTGCACGAGGCGGCCGAGGACCGCGCCGGCCGCGCCGGCGAGCTGGTTCCCGGCGAACGGCACGGACGCGCGCAGCAGCGCCCGGGTCCGTGCGGTGACAGCGGGGCGCGCGGCGTCCTGCGCGGCGGTCGAGTGGGTCACGGGGGGTCCTTCGGTCGGTGGCAGCAGCCGCAGCACGGGCAGTGCCGTGGCGGGACGCCCGGCACGGACCATGGTGGCACGCCGTGACCGTGGCAGGACGTGGACCCGGCCACGCGCCGGACGGAGCCGCGGAGGGATTTCCCATGTGACTGCATGCTGTGACAGATCATGAGTTTCCGGAGGGGAACAACGCCGCAGGTCAACGACGGCTGTCCACAGCGGGCGGGCACGGGGTTGCCGCCGGGACGGCGGACTGGCCTATGTTCCTGTGCATGCGCTCCGGGGGGAACGCTGCCGACGCGGAACCCGCGCCGGGGAACGGCGCAGGGGGACGGATGACGGCACTGCTCGCCGAGGACGCGCTCGGGCTGGTCGAGGCCGAGGTGCGCGAGCTGATCCGGCGCCGGGGCCTGGACCCGGTCCTGGAGCTCGAGCGGACCCGCGAGCTGGTCGACGCCGCGGTGCGCGACTACGACCAGCGATCGGCCCGCGGGGTGCTCCCGGCCCTGGCCGACCTCGACTCCGCCCGCCGGGTCCTGCTGGACCTGGTGGCCGGGTTCGGCCCGCTGCAGCCGCTGCTCGACGACCCGGGGATCGAGGAGATCTGGATCAACGGCCCGGCCGAGGTCTACGCGGCCCGCGGCGGGGAGTCCGCGCTGACGAGCCTGGTCCTGACGGAGCCCCAGATCCGCAACCTGGTCGAGCGGATGCTCAAGTCCTCCGGTCGCCGCCTGGACCTGTCCTCCCCGTTCGTGGACGCGGCGCTGCCCGACGGGTCCAGGCTGCACGTGGTGATACCGGACGTGACGCGCAAGCACTGGGCGGTGAACATCCGCAAGTTCGTCGCCCGGGCCCGGCGTCTGGACGACCTCGTGGAGCTGGGATCGCTGCCGCCGCGAGCGGCGCGGTTCCTCGACGCCGCCGTGGCCAGTGGCCTGAACATCCTGGTCTCCGGAGCCACGCAGGCCGGCAAGACGACCTTGCTCAACTGTCTGTGCGCCTCGATCGGCCCACGGGAGCGGGTGGTGACGGTCGAGGAGATCTTCGAGCTGCAGGTGCCCCTGCGCGACGTCGTGGGCATGCAGTGCCGCCAGTCCAATCTCGAGGGCACGGGCGAGATCCCTCTGCGGCGGCTCGTGAAGGAGGCGCTGCGGATGCGCCCGGACCGGCTCGTGGTGGGAGAGGTCCGGGAGGCCGAGAGCCTGGACATGCTCATCGCGCTCAACAGCGGGCTCCCGGGAATGTGCAGCCTGCACGCGAACTCCGCCCGGGACGCCGTCACCAAGATCTGCACCCTGCCCCTGCTGGCGGGAGCGAACATCAGCTCCCATCCGTTTGTCAATGCACAGCGGCAGCTAGGATGGGTCCATGCCCGTCGATTGCGTGATCTACGCCCGTATCTCCCAGGACTCCGAGCAGCAAGGGCTAGGCGTTGCCCGGCAGATGGAGGACGGGCGGCAGCTCGCTAAGCAACTCGGTTGGAACGTGGTGGGGGAGTACATCGAGAACGACACGTCCGCGTTCAGTGGGAAGCCTAGACCCCAGTACCTCGCAATGCTCGCCCGGCTCGACCGTGGCGGGATCGGCGGCGTCATCGCATGGCACCAGGACAGGTTGCACCGTTCACCGAAAGAGCTAGAGCGGTACATCGACGTTTGTGAGGCCCGGGGCGTGACGACTCACACCGTCCAGGCTGGGGAGATTGACCTCAGCACCCCGTCCGGTAGGGCTGTGGCCCGGACCCTGGGTGCGTGGGCGCGGTACGAATCCGAGCACAAGTCCGAGCGAGTGCGTCGGAAAATGCTCGAGCTGGCACAGCACGGCAAACGCCCGGGTGGGCCTATCCCGTTCGGGTACGCGCTCGAGGACGGCAAGCCGGTGGTCGTTGAGAAACATGCGGAGGAGGTCCGGAAGGCTTATGCGGCTGTCCTCGCGGGCCGGTCCATCGGCAGCATCGTGAAGGATTTGAACGTCCGTGGGATCAAGACCGGCAGGGGAGGAGAGTGGACCTCGACCAGCGTCCGCAACTTGATTCTGAGGCCGGCGAATGCGGGACTGACGAAGTATCAGGGCGCTGTGATGGAGGGAGTCACCAGCATTTTTCCGCCCATCGTGTCTGAACACATTTGGAGGGCGGCTGTAGGGGTCGTGAGTGACCCGTCACGGCGTCAGCACCGTGAGGATGCTGTGCGGCACCTCCTGTCCGGTCTCGTGTGCTGTGGCGGCTGTGGGGAGCCAATGAGGATCACGGCCCGCGCGAAATCGCAGCGCGGCGACTCAGGCAGGTTCTTGTACGTGTGCCGGAGGAAGGGGCCGGGGCCACATGTGGCGCAGCGAGCGGACCCGCTTGAGGAGTACGTGAGCGAAGTCGTCGCCGGTTACCTCGAGCTTGATGCAGTTGCGGAGGGGCTGGCGCGGCGTGATGCCCCGGAGACGGACACGGGCGTTCTCAGGGCCGAGGAGAAGGCCATACAGGACCGACTGACGGGTGCGGCAGATATGTTCGCGGCGGGGACCATCACGGGTGGACAGCTCGAGACGATTACGGCGACGACCAGGGGGAGACTCGCGGAGGTTCAGGAGCAGCTTGCCCGGGCGCAGGGTGCCGGGAGCCTCGTGGGCATCGCCGGCCCCGGTGCGGCTGGACGGTGGGAAGCAACCGACTTGGAGGGGCGCAGGGCGATCATTGGCTTCCTCGTGACCGTGAGCATCGCCCCGGTGGGGAAGGCGAGGCCCCGAGTCTTCGATCCGTCCCGGGTGTCCTTCGAGTGGAAGATCTAGGCGCTGTGGACGCGCGTACCACTGGAATGGCGCCCAGGGGCAGCGGTCCGCGTACATCGTTCCTTGTCAGAGGGCCTATACACGAACCGAAAGGAAAAAGCCAACATTCAAGCTAAAGGGGTTGTGCCCACGCGCAACATGCCGTAACATTGATCTCGGAAGCAGTATGCCTGTCGGCAGTGACCGGTCCGCAGACTAGCCTCCACCACAACTGAATAGCAGCGCCCCAAGGCCGACACATCCCGTGTCGGCCTTTCGCATTTAAGCCCCGAGCCCCGCCTAAACAGCGGGGCTCGACCTATTTAACGGAGTAACTCACCATGCAGCTTGTCACCGTCGCTAAAGCGGCCGAGGCCCTGGACCTCTCCACACGAACCCTTCAGAACATGTGCTCAGACGGACGACTGACGGCATACCGGCTATCCGGTGGGCGGTCCGTTCGCGTCGACCTCGACGAGCTCATGTCTCTGTTCGGAGTCAACGACCAGTGAGCCGATACGCGGAGCACGTCGCCGCAGTCCTCGCCACGGCACCACGGCCAACGGCAGAGGCCCTCGACGTCATTCACGCCAATCTCGCAAAAGCAAGCGGCCCCGGTGCTTCATCCGCCAAGACGCGCACCAGGACCGCTCATAGAAATGGATAGGTACTCCATCATGATTGACGACCATAAGGCCGCACCCTCGATTCTACCCGGCGATGCCGGCGTGTGGCATAAGGGCGACCGCCGCCGCTGGGTCGAGCATCGAAGGGCGGTCGTAGCATGAGCACCCACGCCAGCTTCGTCGCTGAGATGACTTCGACCCACGGCCCCGAATGGTTAGCCCGGTGGGAGAGCGCTACTGCGGGTGTTGTCCGCGAAGCTGTCCAGGTACGTGAAGACGCCGAGCAGCAGGCCCTCCAAGCCGAGTACAGCCAATGGATGCAGGAGAACGCGCAGGGCGTCCCGGTCACCCCGCAGGAGCCCGCACAGCCGCTTACAGCTCCGCCAGTGGAAGGCGACGACTTCGCGGCCGCAGCAGCCGCAGCACTCGACCGGATCAAAGGCGGCAAGGGCGACATGCTGTTCGGCATCTCCGAGAACCTGCAACCAATCCCGGCATCGGCGTACAAGGCCCGGCAGGATGCTTTAAAGCGGTCCAGGGCTTCGTCGTACATGGGAGGTCCCGTGGACCACGCGGGGCGCGTCCTCGTCCCCTACGACGGCCCCAACGCCTGGCACCTCGACCACCGCAACCCGTTGAACCGGAGGAACACCCCATGAGCCGCAAGCACCGGAGTAGCAGGGTCGGCAGGACCATCACCACGCCCGAGGTTCCCCTCCGGCTCTTGGCTGAGCACGCCGGCATGAGCGCCACCGAAGTGGCCGACGCGCTCGAGGACCTCATGGATCGCGGCTACGTCACGGCCCTGTCCATGAACCCGTGCCATGACGCCATTGCGTGGGCGGTCCACACTCCGGGCGGTGACGCATGAGCGACGGCACGAAGGTCTGGTTCGACTTCTTCAACGCCTACACCCGTGCGCCGAAGGAACTACTACCCCACGCCAGCAGGACCATCCTGGGCAGCTTGCTCTCCTTCGCCAACGGCCCGGACCGGCCCCCGGTGCTCGGCAACGCACGTCCCGGCGTGGACAGGCTCGTGACCCTCCTCGGCATGAGCGAGTCCACCGTCCGCAAGGCGCTGTCCGACCTCCGCCATACCGGTTGGATCACGTCGACAAGTGGTGCGCGTGGTGGCACCCACTACGCAACCACGTACCAGCTACAAGTGCCCACCGAAGTGCGGGTGTTCCTAGACCATCGCGATGCTGAGATGAAGGCGCGTCGTGACACCAGATCCGATGATGAAACCCATACCCCTCCGAAAAGTCCGAGCCCAGGGGTCCGGGAACCTGGAGGGGAGGGGTCCGAAAAGTCGGACCCTACCTACTCATTACCTACTCATGTACCTACTCAAGCGTTTCACGGGCAAAACTGCGTTTTGACCCCGCGAGAAGTCGTAGGGGAGCAGAACTGGAAGAAACTCCTCGACAACGTACAAGCGCTAGCAGCGGATCAGTGGAGCGCCGAAGCGGGGGACAACCTAGAAGAGACACTGCGGGAAGCGACCTACGAAGAAATAGCTGACTGGCAAGTCAACTATTTTCACACGCCGCCGCAAGCAGCAGTGGACCGGAGACTCGCCGGGAAATGGCTAAACACTCTCTTCAACACTGCACGGTCCGAAGGGTTCGACTACGCACCAGTGCCCGCCTAAGAGGCTAAAAGACCCAGACCTCATATCCTCACCATCGAAGGCCCATAAACGCTCTCAGCGGCGCCTATGGGCCTTCCCCATGCCCAAAAGAGAGACCCCGCATGAACTCCGAACTGAATCAGACACTTGTGGCCATGAGCATCACCCTTGCCAGCATTAGCACCCGCTTGGATCGAATCGAAGAACGCCTCGACAGCGCGCACCAACACCTGGATGAACTGATCCTCGAAACCCGCCGCCCTTGGAACTCGAAGTGGGCCGCGTGATCATCATCAGCCCAATTGCAGAACTGGCATTCAATGTCCTCGCCGCAGTAGCAGACCTACTTAGCTGAAAGGCAAAACCAATGACCACAAGAGTCAAGCCCTACACCTGGCACAACGGCGCCCAGGAAACCCCCGGTGCCCAGATCCGCCATTCCGGACGAGCGCAAGTATTTGTCCCGCTCGAAGAACTCGTCCGAGTCAGCAACGAACTCATCGACATCGTAGAGCAGCACGACCGAAAGGCTAACTAAATGTTCACGACCAGCCCCACCCGATACGACCAGAACGCGCTCCACTCACAGACGATCACGGCTTCCCCCGCGTTCATCAGAAACGACGAGGGAGATCACATCCCCGGCGTGGCCCTGTTCACCCGGGGCAAGGTCGCAATCGTCGTCACCACAGACGCAGCGCAGCGCGTGGCCCTCGAGATAGTCGAAGCCCTTGAGAAGCACAAGACGACGAAGCCGGTGAAGCGCGCCACCAGCACCAACGACGCCTTCGCAGACCTCGCGGACCGGTGACCACATGATCCCGAATCACCAACCATTCGTCGCGGTATTCGCGGACGGCACGACAATCCCCGCCGCAGCGTGGAACCCCAAAGGCCGGGCCATGATCCCAACCCCAGCCGGCGACCTCGTCATGGCCGCACAGCAACCCCGATTCATGCACATCACCGTGAAGGAGAACTAACCGTGGAAATCAGCACCACGTCCACCGACGACCTCAAGCAGCACCTCACCGAAATCGCCGTCGAACAGGGATACCGCCGCAACACCGGAATCCGCGGAGACAACGAATACCTCGCCGCAATGAACGACGAAACGCTCCGCGATCACCAGCTCTACATCGTCCGCGAAATCGCACGCCGCGAAGCCGGCCCCCGCTACTTCGCCACCATCAAGTAACCAAACTTCTCAGAAAGAGGACACACCATGAACGCAGCCATCCGCCACAACGCCCGCACTGGCCTCGCCGCCGACCTCCTGACCACCGCCGTCCCCGGGTGGGCCGACCTCCGCGACACCGCCGAAAGGCTCAAGTCCGAGATCATCCGTCGTCAGGGGGACCAGGCCCCGACCCTCGACGAGCGCCGCAACATTGGTGACGCCCTGCTCGCCGCGAAGACCCCGGCAGGCATCGAGAAGGCACTCGACCAGGCCCGCGCCGACGCCGCACGCCGGGACAACCTCAGTGGGGACATCGCCAACCTCGCCACCGCCCGGGACCGCGCAGAGGGCGAACTCAACCGGCTCGAGCGTGACAGTGTCCACGAGATCACCGCCGTCGTCCGCGAACGGGTCGAGGAAATCGCTGACGAGATCCGGGCCATGAAGCACCAACCCCTGTCCGCGCAGCACGCAATCGACCTGGACGCCGCCGCAGAGTGGAAGCAGCTCCAGCAGCTCACCGGCGACTGGACCGCCCTCACCGGAACGTGGTCCACGCTGTGCCGCGCCGGCATCGAAGGCCGCGACATCACCGTGCTGTCCAGTGCGGCGTTCACCGGGGACCCCCTGGCGGTGCACCCCTACTTCGTAGGGCGACGAGCACAGGCAGGCCACGCCAACGACCGGCCCCGCGCCGGAAGCTTCCACGAAGCCATGAACCTGTGGAGCCAGGACGCGTCCACCCCAAAGTTCGACACCACGGAACCCCGAGGCGGCGCAATTCCCAAGGGAGCCGACCCCCTCGAATGGCTCGTGTACCTCGTTGACCAGGACGCCGCGACCGTCCACGACCCCGAGCACGCCCTTGCACTGTGGAAGGCAGCAACGGCGGCGACCGACGACATCACGGCTCACAGCGCAGAGTCCCGTGCACTGGCCCGCGCGAAGTACGCCCGCCTCATCGGAGACGACGAGCTGGCCACGGTCGAGGACCTGCGCCCCGTCCTCGAGAACAGCCGGGGACGGAAGCGCCCCGCGTCCGTCTTCGCCTAGCCCCAGCACCAGAACTCCCCAGCCTGGACTCCCCACTGCGCCCCCGTTGCCCGCACCAGGGCGGCGGGGGCGCACCCATGCCCTGCACCACCCAGGGACCTGCACACGCCACAGAAGGGGGGAACAGGGCGACAGGACACCAGCAGGACCACACGCGGCTCTGCTGCTCACCACGAGCAGCAGAGCCGCGCCCGTGCACCACACCACGAGCACCACCAACAGCAGCAGCACCACGAAAGGACAACACCGAATGGCACTCAACCGACAACACAGGACATTCCGGGAAAGACGCAACGTCGCCAAAAGAATGTTCGCCAAACAGAACGCACCATGTCACATCTGCCAGGGGAAACTCGGACCAATCCATTACGACGGAGACGAAGGCAAAGTAGGAATGCCATTGAGCTTCGACCTAGATCATAAAGTCCCCGTTTCAAAGGGTGGTTCACTACTCGACCTCAACAACTTCGCCGCCTCACATGCCCGATGCAATAGAGGACGACAGGACACTGATCTTGATGAATACCGCGCGAAGGTCAACGGCCAGCAAAAACCGTCGACTCAGTTTCGACGCACCACGTATTGGGGAAACATGAAACCACCGCACGAGGGCAACAGCATTCCGCCATTCAAGTGGTACTGATATGGAATTGCGTCGGGTACCCCCATGTCCCCATCCCCCGCCCCTTTGGAGACCCCCGGTTCGCATTAGCCAAATACTTTCGGGCGGCGCGAGTATGACGAGCCTATTTTGGTGCCCTTGGGAGGCTCTGTGGGGCTGTGCGGCGGTGTTTTAGTTGTGCGGTGACCTTGGGTGTGTCAGGTGTTCTTGAGGCGCTTAGATCGCCGTTTGCGGGTTGTTGGTTTCTGTTAGTCATTGGAAGGTGATTGTTTTGGAGAAGTATCTACGTCCGGTTTCGGGTGTTGAGTCTGAGAAGAAGCGTGCGCCGAGGGTGCCGCGCGGTTTGGGTGAGGATGGGAAGGACCTCTGGCGGGCCGTCGTCAAGGAGTACGACCTCACTGAAAGTGAGCGGGAAATCCTGGCCGAGGCGTGTAGGTTGCGGGACACATTGAGGGCATTGCGGGAGATTGTCGCGGTCGATGGCATGATGCAGGACTCCCCGCAGGGCCGGCGCACGCACCCGGCTGTGGTGGAGGCCCGGAACAGCTCGAAGCTTTTGGGGCAGCACCTGGCGTCTCTGCGGCTCCCGTTCAACGACGAGCAGGGCGGTTCGGTCAATAACCGTGGGTTCCTAGGGGCGCGGAAGCTTGGCTAGGCGGAAGCGGCACGAGATACCAGCCGGCACGATGACGTTCGGCCCGTTCGCCGTGGAGGACAGTGGGGTGCCGGTCGTGGAGCAGCACGAGGAGTATCACCGGGAGCTCATCCGGTTCATGCACTCGGAGCACGGGGTCTACTTGGGCTTGGAAAGGTTCATGACTTTGTGCCAGCAGGCCCGGGAGACTGCCAGGGCGGCGGCGAATGCGCGTGGTGAGTTCTTCACGACGAGTCCGGGGGAGTGGGCTCGGCACTTGCTGGGCCCGGACACGGATAGGTGGGCGATCAACGACCTGACCATCCAGGTTCATCAGCGGTGGCGGGGCGGACTGTAACCACCCGTCCACATCAGCTGTAGCCCCTACAGACATGTGTAAGGTGACTTTCGCATCCTCGTCTGGTGGGATGAGTTGAGGGGAAAAATAATGGGGGTAGTAGTGCGTAAAAAAATTGGTGTTACGGTGGCGGCCTTGTGCATGTCGTCAATTATGGTGAGCCCTGCCGTGGCTGCACCTATGGACCAGGTGAGGGGCTCAGGCAAGGTCGATTTTGGGGGGACCGCCGCACACCTCACTATCTCCGCGGCGGGCACGGCGACTAAAGCGCGTGGTCATGTGAAATTCGATCACCCGACCCCGTATACCGATGAATTTGAAGACCTCAAGGCGGAAGTGACTTGCGTTAGCGTGCAAGGCAACATGGCGAGTGTGACGGCGCGTATCATCGATCCTGACCCGGACACGTTCATCAAGTACATTGAGGTCACTGTTCAAGATAATGGTACGCCTGGAAATAAGAAGGTTTCGGACCTGGTTTATGTGGCCTTGTCATCCGATAGCAATAACTGCTGGCAGGACACCCCTTGGGCTCCGCTGAAGTCGGGCAATTTCACTGTTAAGGATCGCTGATCAACTGGCTGGAATTTCAGTAGAGCAGAAAGACTGCTATTTATAGCGCTGACCTCTCGAAGTGGCCCCGGTTCCCTATATGGGAGCTGGGGCCGCTTTTGTCGTACGCGGGGATCGGCGGTGGTTAGTACTCCGTGGATGAGCAGAACGCGGATGCCCCGGTGCCGGTGGCGGAGACTTCGTCCACGACTTCGCCGTCCACCTCGATGGCGCAGGACACGTCGCCGTCCCTCGAGACGAAGTCACCCATGACGGTGACCGTCCAGTGGTCTGAGGCGTCCACGCCCTCGAAGGTTTCCGACCATGTGGTCCCGGCGGGGATGTCCGTCACGTTCCCGGAGCCGATGTCACCCCAGTGCGCGGTGCCGTCCGAGGCGGACGTGGCTGTGATGGTGACGGTGTTCGGGCCAGGCTTCGGGGGTTCGTCCATTTCCGTCATGTCCATGGGGAACTCGGACGGCACTTCCTCAGACGGCGGCTCCGTAGGCTCGGGCGGCGGGCCGATCACCTGCGGTTCCTCCGTGACAGTCTCAGGCTGCGGCACGGCCTGCGGTTCCTCTGCGTTCGCACCGCACGAGGCGAGGAACAGGGTTGCGGGAATGAGAATGAGGGTTTTTCGCATTGGGGGGTCTTTCGTTGCGGGTGCTGTCACGTTAGCGGGTGCAAAAGGCCCAGGTGGATCATTACGACGGTGTCCTCCCGGGGCGCCCTGTCCTTTCTATATCGTGCTCGTAACGCCGCGCTGTGGGTGTTGATTCACTCTTGACGTGCGCTTACGGTAAGCGCATTACATCCGAAGTGGGGGCCGCTGTGAAGGCATGGAAAAAGTCGTTGGCTAGCGTGGTTGCCGCTGGCTCACTGAGTCTGTCAAGTGCACTTGCCGTCGCGGGGCCCTCCGTGGCAGCACCGTCCGACAGCGCTGGGTGCACTGGTAAGACTGTTTCGTCGTCATCCAAGGAGTACACGCCCTTCGGTGGCACGGTAGTTGGCCCTACCGCGTCCACCTTGGGGCAGACTTCTGACGTGAATTTCGGCCAGGCGGTCATTGTGGAGGAAGCGACATATCCGCACGATAGGTGCGAGGAACTAGCTCAGTAGTGGAGTCACCTGCGCGTGCTGCGCAGGGGGTGAGTCTGCGTGGGAGGTAGTCATGGGTGTATGGAGTAAGGCGACTGGTGCCATGCTCGCCGTGGGAGCACTGGCGGCAGGGTCGGTGTTCATAAATGCTGCGGACAGTATTCCACGGGACTTTGGTCTCGCCGCGACGAAGGCCGATTCGAAGGCGCAGGCAGACAGGTGGGGCCTTTTTGTGGGCGAATGGACAGAGAATGACTATGGGTATCCGGTGACTGACGAGTATTCGGCCAGTACTTCCAGCTATTGGGGTGATGGGACATTCCTACTAGCTGGCTCGCCGGCATACACCCCACCGCGAGTCTCTCCCTTCGCGGACGTCGCCACGGCGCAGGGCTTCTACAAAGAAATGGCCTGGATGCGCAGCTGGTGAATAGTAGCCGCACGAAGTAGTAGCGCATGCGGGTGCCCGTGTAGCACTAGACCGTCTCATCGCCCTGGTAGACGTATCTGCGTGTGGGAACATTTGGGATGCGTAGACGACGAGACCAACGCCCGCCGCCGTAGGGTGTCTGGTTCGCACTGCTACCCGGGCGGGCCCGAACTCACCGAGAAAATGGCCGCCGCAGTCCGCGGTGTCTCCGCGCCGGGAATGACCCCCGGTGCCAGTGCCCGCCGCTTCCCGTACAGCAGGGAGCCCTACGGACGAGCCTGTATCGCCACCGTCCTGGGCGAGTTCGTGATCGACGGCAAAATCCTTATGACGGAGGACGGGCCACTAGTCAAGCTGTGGCGACACTACGGGTCCGGGCAGGTCCTCTACGCCTACATACCCACAGCCTGGGTCCGCCGGATCAGGCGGGACGAGTCCGGCTGGACCGGCGTCTACGACATCGTCGATAACTGACAGCAACCTCCGCTTTTCACCACGGAGGCCGGCGGTCGCTTTTGCCGCGCCCGGGCTCAGCCATGGGCATGTATGAACTGGTGCCGGACCTCACAATGTTTGAACCGTGGCCATACTGCCGCCGTCTCGCCGTTGATGCGCCCCTGACATGGTCTTATGCTGAACGTGTCTATATTACCTGGAGGTTGTCATGGGCACATGGAAAAAGGTTCTGGCGAGCGTGGCTGCGGCCGGGTTGCTCTTGGTCGGGATGGCTCCAGCTTCTGCGGGCGATCATGCCTATACGGCTGGGTTCGTGTCCATAGGGCTCAGTTTCAATTCGTTGGGATAAGGCCCTTTATTTGGAGGCAGTCATGGGCACATGGGGCAAGTCAATCGGTGCAACGCTCACGGCGGGAACGCTCGCGCTAGGTCTGGTGGGAGTTTTCGCGGCAGATTCGAAGAGGACGGATTTCGCGGTGGCGGCGAAAGGAGAGAATGTTCGGGTGTTTATTGGTTCGGCTGCAGAGCAGGATCTTTCTTCGGTCATTGGATGATTCGTAGTAACTGAGACACACGAACGGCCCCGGCTCATGAGGAGCCGGGGCCGTTCGTCTGCATGGGCAAGTGATCACAGTATGGACACGTCGCCGGGTCGCAGTGGGACACATCAACAGTGGTTCCCTATGGTGAACCTGACGCTATCGCCCCCAACGAGAGAGACCTCATGTCGTACAACGCCCCAGCCGGTCCCGGCCCCGAAGGGCCCCAGTACAACCAGCAGCCCGGTCAGCAGCCGCCGCAGAAGAAGGGCAAGAAGAAGTGGGCCCTTGGCTGCCTTGGCCTGTTCGTCGTTGCCATCCTCCTGTTCGCGGGATGCGGCGCCCTCTTGGGTGGTGGAACCGAGGATCCGACGCCGACAGCTAACGATTCGACTAGCGCTCCGACTGCCGAACCCACAGAGGACGACTCAGCAACCGAAGACGCTGAGGCTGCTGAACTCGAGGCCGCTGAACGAGAGGCGCAGGCAGCGGAAGCGAGGGCCAAGGAAGCAGCGGATGCGGAGGCCCAGGAGGCCCAGGAGGCCCAGGAAGCCCAGGAGGCTGCGGATGCGGAGGACGCGGAAAGCGAGCAGTCATCGTTGACGGTGGCTCAGCAAAACGCGATCCGCTCGGCTGAGAGCTACATCGACTTCTCGGGGTTCTCGCGGACTGGACTCATCGAGCAGTTGGAATTCGAGGACTACTCGACCGAGGACGCGACTCTGGCCGTCGACAGTCTCGACATCGACTACAACGAGCAGGCCGCAAAATCTGCCCAGAGCTACATCGACTTCTCAGGCTTTTCCCGTGGGGGACTCATCGAGCAACTGATGTTTGATGGTTATACCGCGGAGCAGGCGGCGTATGGCGCTGACCAGGTCGGGCTCTGAACGCTTATGTGGGTCGTGTGAAAACGTCCCGGGTTAGGGCTTCGTGCGCGTCTTGGGTCTGACCTAAAACGCGTACACACCACAAGATGCGGCTCCGGTTCCCTGGGATGGGAGCCGGGGCCGCTTTTGTCATGCCCGGGCTCAGTTGAGCTTATGCCCCGCGGCGGGCCGTGCCAGTCGCATAGTTACGCTTCGGTAACAGGCGTGTCGCTTGAGGGGTGCTGGGTGGATCACCGGGTAGACTTTTGTCCAGTTGATGACACGTCACCGCTGCATCGGTTCGCCTCGATGCCCCCCACGGAAGGTGCTTCACATGAAAATGCTGACTACCGACTTCGCCCCCAGTGTCGGGGCGCTGGTAATGCTCGTGTCGCTGGTCGGCATGGTCTACTCACTTATCGCAGGCGAGGTTGTGGGACCTGTGGCGGGAGGCGGCGTGACCTTGGGTGTCATCTTGATGGGGTGGGGGGCGTTCAACAGCTTCCATGTGCCCGAAGTATCTGACATGCAGTTGGGCCAAGCGGTGGAGCGGATCCGCCTTGCACAACGCTCCTGAATCCGTGACCGCACAGCAGCACCCCGGCAGAGTCGCCGGGGTGCTGCTGTCTTCGGTGCATTAGTCGAGCTTGCTTTCTGCGCGGAGGGCCTGGTCGATGGAGTGGCGGAGCCCGATGAGGTCTGACTTGGTCAAGGTGAACATGTCGGTGTCGCTCGACACTCCGAAGCAGAAGCCTTCCGGGGTCCACAGCAGCTTGACGCCGTACTCTTCTCGGCGGTCGCGGAACTCGGGGCCCTCGTAGAGTTCGCCCTCGTCGATGACCTTCCAGTCGGCGGGGCGTGCCGGGGGGCCGAAGATTCCGAGGTAGTCGGGGCTGGTGTTGGGGGTGGTGTTCTCAGGCATGGGGGTGCCTTCCTATCGGGGGTCAGTAACCGAGGGTAGTGATGAGGTAGCCGGCAGTGGCGAACGGCCCGAGGATGGGCGCGGTCACGAGCACGGACCAGGCGAAGGCCCGAGCCGTAATCTGGTGCGTTGGCATTCCCCGGTGGAACAGGGGGCGGTAGCCTGCGGTGCAGACATATGGGAACTTCCTTTCCCGTGGTCTGTGGCCCGTTCCGGTGTCTTCCCACTGGGGCGGGCCGTCCTTATGTGGTGGTGGGGGAGGAGCCAAGCGGAGCCCGGAGGGCGCTGGTGGCTGAAGCCCTCTCCCCAAAGCGCCCCGATCAACCGGCCCCCCGCAATCGGAGTAGGTGCCCACGGCGACTAGACCCCCCGGTGTCCGGGGTGGTGTCGTATGGGCGCTAGTTCAGGCTGGCCGGCCTTCCCTCGTTCCCCCGCTCTGGAACGTTCACAGGGCTGTGAGCGGGCGTCCTGTCGGATTGGCGGGGTAAGGACGATCAAGCAAGAAACCCCGGGAGCATCGGCTCGACCGGGGTGCACAGGTTCCCACGAATGGGTATCGTGGTGCCTGAGTCGACGGTCTGAACGTCTACTCCATGCCCCGGGACGTTGGTAGCGTCGCCGGGGCTTTTAGTTGCGCTCTGAGACTAAGATGGTCGGGTTTCGTGGTGCCCACGGTGGCGTCGTGCTTCGACCTCGTGGTTCACTGCCACCGTGACCGGGACGGTCGGCGCCGCGTGAGCGAGATCCTCGCGATCGGCAACCGCGTGGAGAACGGCGTGATCGAGACGTACCCGGTCTTCGCCGAGGCCGGCGGGTCCCTCGCCGCAGTGGCCGCGGAGGCGCCGGCGGAGTGGAAGTTCGAGCGGGCCGGACACCGTGTGCGCGACCTGCTGGCGGACGACGGCCCCGTCGGAGGGGCGCCGTGAGCGCGGCGCTGGGCGTGCTGCTGGGAGCGGGGGTGTTCCTCGTCTGGTGGTCCTGCTGGGCCGGGCCCGACCGGCGACCGGTCGGGCCCCGGAGGCCGGGTCCGGTGCGCGAGATGCTCGCACGCGCGGACCTGGCCGGGGTCAGTCCCGGGCTCCTGCTGGTCGCCGGCGTCGTGGCCGGGACCCTGAGCGCGCTGCTGGTCGCAGCGGTCACCGGTGCGGCCGTCCTCGGCCTGTGCGCCGCCGTGCTCGGAGCCTGGCTCCCCCTGGCGGTCGTCCAGCACCGCGCCCGGAGCCGGGCGGCCGCCCTGCGGGAGGTGTGGCCCGACGTGGTCGACCACCTGCGCTCGGCCATCCGGGCCGGGATGTCCCTGCCCGAGGCCCTGATCCAGCTGCAGTACCGCGGGCCCGAGCCGGTGCGTCCCGCGTTCGCCCGGTTCGCCGCCGACTATCGTGCCTCGGGACAGCTGCAGGGCGCGCTCACACTCCTCAAGGACCGGCTGGCCGATCCCGTGGCGGACAACATCGTCGAGGCGCTGCGGGTGACCCGGGAGGTCGGCGGGACCGACCTCGGCCGGCTGCTCGGGACGCTCTCGGAGTTCCTGCGCGAGAACGCCCGCACCCGGGGCGAGCTGGAGGCCCGCCAGTCCTGGACGGTCAACGCCGCCCGCCTGGCGGTGGCCGCACCGTGGATCGTCCTCGCGCTGATGGCCACCCAGCCCGCGGCGATCCGGGCCTACGACACCCCCACCGGCGCGCTCGTGCTGATCGGCGGTCTGGTCGTGTCCGCGGTCGCCTACCGGCTGATGCTGCGGATCGGGGCGCTGCCGGAGCCTGCGCGGGTCCTGCGATGAGCGTCTCGCCCGCCCTGCTGGTCCTCCTCGGCCTGGTGCACGCCGCCGGGCTGTGGCTCGTCCTCACCGGGTCCCGGGTGACCGGCGGACCCTCCTTCAGCACCCGGATCGCGCCGCAGCTGCGCTCGGTCGAGGTCGAGTCGGCGCTGCTGGCACGGCCGGGCCGCCGATCGTCCGGGACCTCCGGCCGGACGGCGGTGGGGCCGGGCCCGATCGTCCGCCGCCTGGCCCACCGCGTGGTCCGGCACGCCGCCCCGTCGGCGACCCTGGAGAGACGGCTGGTCCGGGCGGGGGGCGGCACCACGGCGGCGGACTTCCGGGCCGAGCAACTGCTGTGCGCGACCGGTGGTCTGCTGCTCGGGGTCCTGTGCGGCGTGGCCGGTGCGGCGCGCTGGGGCACGGGTGCCGGCGGCATGCTGCTGGCCGTGGGTGCCACGACGGCCGCCGGGTACCTGCTGCGCGACCACCTGCTGCGGCGCAGGATCCGGATCCGTGAGTCGCGGATGCTGGCGGAGTTCCCCGCCGTGGCCGAGCTGATGGCGCTGTCGGTCGGCGCGGGCGAGAGCGCGGTGGCTTCGCTCGAGCGGGTGTGCCGGGTGGCGGAGGGAGAGCTCACCGCGGAGTTCCGGGGCGTGCTGGCCCAGACCCGTTCCGGTGCCGGACTCGTGCACGCCCTGCAGGACTTCTCGGCACGCACCCCGGTGGCCCCGATCGGGCGGTTCGTGGACGGCATCGTCGTGGCCATCGAACGCGGCACGCCCCTGGCGGACGTGCTCCGGGCGCAGGCGCAGGACGTGCGGGACAACGACAAGCGCGAGCTGATGGAGGCGGCCGGCCGCAAGGAGATCGCCATGATGGTGCCCCTCGTGTTCTGCGTCCTGCCGCTGACCGTCGTGTTCGCGGTGTACCCGGGGCTCGCCGTGCTCGAGCTCGGCTTCTGACCCCTCATCCGGGCGGCCGGGAACGGGACGCCCTCCAGGAAAGGACACACCCCATGACACACCTCCACCGGCTCGCCGCCCTGCTCGGCGTCGCCGCCCCGACACTGTCCGCGCTGCGCGAGCGGCTCTCCGCCGACGATCCCGACCGCGGCGACGTCCCCGGCTGGGTGATGCTGACCCTGATGTCCGCGGTGCTCGTGGCCGGTCTGCTGCTCGTGGCCCAGCCCGCGCTGGAGGGTCTCTTCCAGGACGCCATGGCCCGCGTGAGCCAGAACTGACCATGCGCGCACTCCGCACCCGGCGCGCCCGGTCGGCTGCCCGGGTCCGGGCGGCGGACCGGGGCAGCGCCGTGGTCGAGTACGTGATGGTGGCCGGCCTGGTGGCGATGATCTTCGCGGGCACGCTGCAGCTCGCCCTGGCCCTGCACGTGCGCAACACGCTGATCGACGCGGCCGCGGCCGGCGCCCGGTACGGCACCCTGGCCGACCGCTCGCCCGAGGACGGGGTGGAGCGGACGCGCCGGATCGTCTCCGGCGCTCTCGGGCCCCGGTACGCCCAGGACGTCGTGGCGGCTCCGGCGACGGTCGGCGGGCTGCGGACCCTGGAGGTCGTCGTGGTGTCGCCGCTGCCGGTGGTGGCGCTCTTCGGCCCGCCCGACTCCCTGGAGGTGCGCGGTCATGCCGTCCTCGACGGCTGAGCCGCGGCCAGGGGTGTGCGGGCCCCCGGGCGGTGACGAGGGCAGCGCGGTCGTGGAGTTCGTCGCGCTGGGGACGCTGCTGCTCGTCCCGGTGATCTACTTCGTGCTCGCGGTGGCCCAGGTCCAGGCCGGGGCCTTCGCGGTCGTGGCCTCGGCGCAGCAGGCCTCCCAGGTGCTGGCCCGGGCCGAGCCGGGGCAGCTCTCGGAGTCCGGGCTGACCGCGGCGGCGCAGCTGGCCGCGGCGGACCAGGGGTTCGCGCCCGACCGCCTGGCCGTCCGGCTGGAGTGCTCCGACGGCACGTGCGCCACGCCCGGTGCGGTGGCCACGGTGCACGGGACCCTGGAGGTCCCGCTGCCGCTGGTGCCCGGGTTCACGGATCTGGAGGTCGCGGTGCTGACGTCCTCGGCCACCGTCGTGCTGGGTCGCTACGGATGAGCGGGCGGACCGCCGGCCCGGACCACGGGGGCCGCGACGGAGGGCCCGAGGGACCGGACGACGGCCAGATCACGATCCTGGTCATCGGCTTCGCGGTCGTGTCGCTGCTGCTGACCGTGGTGGTCATGGGCGTCACCGCGGTCTACCTGGGGGAGCGCCGGCTGCAGGTGCTGGCCGACAACGCCGCGCTCGCCGCGGCCGACACCTTCGTGGAGCTGCGCCCGGGCGAGGACGGCGCCCCGCCGGCGACGGTCCTGGACGACGACGCCGTGACCGGAGCCGCCGCGAGCTACCTCGACACGGTCAGCGCCTGGGCCGGCACCCCGGGGCTGGCCCTGGCCGCACCCACGGGGAGCCCGGACGGGCGGACCGCCGAGGTCACCCTGTCCGCCGTGGTGCACCCGCCGGTGGTCAACCTGCTGGTGCCCGACGGCATCCCCATCACGGCCACGAGCGAGGCCCGCGCCCGGATCGGGCGGTGACCGCGGCCGTCGGCGTCGCCCTGGGGCGCCGGGGGACGCTGTTCTCGACCGGCGAGGGAACCCCCGCCGCCGTCGGGCGGGCGACCACCCGCGCGGTGATCGGCCTGCCCCCGGCGGGCTCAGACATCGCGCGGCAGGGTCGCGCCGCGGTCGAAGTCCTCCGTGGCGGACACGGCACCGGTCTCGTCGATCAGGGTGACCGCACCGGGGCCGCCGTGCCGTCCCGTGCGGATCTCGGCCCCCACGTCCGCCACGACGTTCTCCAGCGTCACCCCGGCGGCGACCCGGACGTCGTCCAGGAGCACCGATCCGCGCACGGTGGCGCCCTCCTCGACGACGACGCCGGGTCCGAGCACCGAGTGCTCCACGGTGCCGCGCACGATCGAGCCCGCGGCGACCATGGACCGGTGCACCTCGGCGCCGCCGGCGATGCGGGCGGGCACCCGCTGCGGCTGGGCCGACAGGACCGGCCAGGCCGGATCGTCCAGGACGATGCCGTCGCCGTCGAGCACCTGCAGATGGGCGGTCCAGTAGGACTGCAGCGTGCCCATGTCCATCCAGTAGCCGTCCAGGCGGTGCTCGACCACGGTCCGGTGCGCCACGAACCACGGGACCAGGTCGTCGCCGTAGTCCTCGAGGCCGCCCTCCTGCTCGTGCAGGAGGTCCAGCGCCTCCAGCAGCCGGTCCGCGTCGTAGAGGAACATCTCGCCGGCGACGAGCCGGCCCTCCGGCCGCTCCGGCTTGTAGTCGAAGCGGGTCACCCTCCCGTCGTCGTCGGTCTGCACCACGCCGTAGCGGGAGGGGTCCTCGTCCACGAGCGTCGTGACCATGGTCAGGTCGGCGCCCTGCCCGAGGTGCGTCTCGATCACGTCGAGGAAGTTGAGGGTGTACAGGTGGTCGGCGCTGAGCACGAGCACGAGGTCCGGGTCGAAGTCCCGGATGAGGTCCTTCTGCCGGTAGATCGAGTCCGCGTTGCCCTCGGCGAAGCCCTCGTCCTCGGTGCCCTCGTACGGGGGCAGCACCTGGAGGCCGCCGTGGGTGCGGTCCAGGTCCCACGGGCGACCGTTGGCCAGGTGCCGGTTGAGGCTGTGCGGGAGGTACTGCTGCACGACCCAGACGTCGGAGACGTGGGAGTGCACCAGGTTGGACAGTGCGACGTCGACGAGCCGGTAGGTGCCCGCCACGGGCAGCGCCGGCTTGACCTTCTTCTCGGTCAGGGCGCCGAGGCGGGAACCCTTCCCACCGGCGAGGATCAGGGCCAGCGTGCGGGGTAGGCGCATCGTGCTTCCTCTCTCTCGGTCCCATCCTGCCAGAGCGGCGCCCGTCCGGGCCGGGGGGATTTGCCCCCATGGGATAATCTTGGCTTCCATGGCCTCCCTTGACTTCCCGGCAGAGATCTCCGCCCTCCGATCCACGTTCGCGTCCATCGAGGCCGTGAGCGACGTCGACGCGATCAGGCGGGACATCGCCGAGCTCTCGCAGCAGGCGACCGCCCCGGACCTCTGGGACGACCCCTCCGCGGCGCAGAAGGTCACCTCCAGGCTGTCCCACAAGCAGTCCGACCTCGAGCGGCTCGAGAAGCTGGGCGGACGCATCGACGACATCGAGGTCATGGTTCAGCTCGCCGCGGAGGAGGACGACGCCGAGACCCTGGAGCTCGCCGTGGAGGAACTCGCGTCGGTCAAGAAGGCTCTCTCCCTGCTCGAGATCCAGACCCTGCTGTCCGGGGAGTACGACGAGCGCGAGGCCGTGGTGACCATCCGCTCCGGCGCCGGGGGCGTGGACGCCGCGGACTTCGCCGAGATGCTCATGCGCATGTACCTGCGCTGGGCCGAGCGCCACGGCTATCCGACGACGGTCCTCGACACCTCCTACGCCGAGGAGGCGGGACTGAAGTCCGCCACGTTCGAGGTCAAGGCCCCCTACGCGTTCGGGACCCTCTCCGTCGAGGCCGGCACCCACCGGCTCGTGCGCATCTCGCCCTTCGACAACCAGGGCCGGCGGCAGACCTCGTTCGCGGCCGTGGAGGTCATCCCGCTGATCGAGCAGGACGACTCGGTCGAGATCCCCGAGAACGAGATCAAGGTGGACGTCTTCCGCTCCTCGGGCCCCGGCGGTCAGTCCGTGAACACCACGGACTCCGCGGTGCGGATGACCCACATCCCCACGGGCATCGTCGTGTCCATGCAGAACGAGAAGTCCCAGCTCCAGAACCGCGCCGCGGCGCTGCGCGTGCTCCAGTCCCGCCTGCTGCTGCAGCGACAGGAGGAGGAGAGCGCCAAGAAGAAGGAGCTGGCGGGGGACGTCAAGGCGTCCTGGGGGGACCAGATGCGCTCCTACGTCCTGAACCCGTACCAGATGGTCAAGGACCTGCGGACCAACCACGAGGAGGGCAACCCCTCCGGGGTCTTCGACGGCGCGATCGACGCCTTCATCGACGCCGGCATCCGCTGGCGCGCCGACCTGCGCCACGCCCCGGCCGACGCCTGAGCGGCGGACGTCCGAACGGGAAGGGAACGGCGACGGCTCAGCCGCGCCGCCGCAGCCTGCCGATCGTCCGGCCCGGCAGCCCGCGGCCCGTGGGTGACGGGCGCCCGGGCTCGCCGGACCGGCTCGTCGGTGCGGGTGACGCCGCCGCCGGCACGTCGGCGACAGGGTACAGCTCCTCGGCCTCCCGCAGCTTGGTGCGGTGCAGCCGCGCGGCCGTGGCCGGGAAGGACGGCGACCGGGTGGGAGCGGCCGCTTCCGCGCTGCCGGTCGGTGTGACGGACCACCCGGTGCCGGCGTCGAGCAAGGACCCGTGCTTGACCCGGTAGTAGTCCGAGCTGACCTCCAGCGCAGTGCCTGCGGCCCCGCACGCGGCGGCCAGCAGGTGGAAGTGGAACCGCGAGGTGAGCCAGGTCTGCCCCGGCCGGCCCGGGAAGCCGTCCTGCCAGACCTGGGTGAACGGCACGAAGTTCTCCTCGGGGACGAGGTCGGCGAGCCGGTCGAAGGCCGCGCGGTCCGCACCGGGGATCGCCTCCAGGTAGCGCACCGTCCGGCCGGCCAGTTCCGGGCCCGTCAGCGCCGTCCGCACGGCGGAGACGGCACTGTCGAGGACCCCGGGCTCGGACATGTCGCTCTGCAGGCACACCCACACGTCGCCCTCGGCGGCTTCCTCGGCGGGGGTGCCCGTGAAGCCCGCGAGGTCGGGCAGACCGAGGAAGGCGTCGTCGGGCGCGCGGTCGGCCCGGGAGAGCTGGGCGCTGGGCGCATCCCGGACCGTGGCGTGGTCGAAGGAGCCGAGCGCCGCGAGCAGCCCCTCGGCGTCCTCTGCGGGGGTGAGCCCCAGGCCCGTGGCCGCCAGCCGGGCGCCGGAGATCTCCCGCAGCCGCAGCACCGCGCGCAGCAGCCGGGCGTGGTGGGGCCAGATGGAGTTCAGGTACCCGCCCCCGATGAGGTGGACCGAACCGGCCCGGCGGGCGCCGAGCAGACCGAGGTCGTAGCGCGGGGAGCCCAGCGACGTGACCACCCGGTCCACGTGGGCGTCCGCGTCGGCCGGGTCCATGCCCGTGGTCTCGAAGACGAGCCGCCACAGGGTGTCGGTGGTCCGCAGCCCGGGGTGCAGGCCGCCGAACAGGTGGGACGCCAGCCCCGGGTTCGGGCAGTCGAGCCACACCTCCGCGCCGGGCCGGGCCCGGGCGAGGAAGCGCAGCCACGAGGCGGCGATGAACTCGTCGCCGAAGTTGGGGTGGCCGCTCGTGCCGACGAGGTAGAGGATGTCCGCGGCGGGCGGCCGTTCGGTGTGCGCAGAGTCCAGCATCCGACCAGCCTAGCGGGTGCCGCACGGGTGACCTGGGGTGATGCGCCTGCCCCGCGAGCAGCCCGGTGCGCTGCCCGTCGTCGGGTCCGCGGCACCGGGGTGGCGTAGGATGGAGGATCTGCCGCGTGCCCCGGTGCGCGTCGGGTGCCCGTCCGCACCGACCTCGGGAAGGAGGCCCATGGCCAAGAAGGACACCGGCCGTCAGGTCGTCGCCAACAACAAGAAGGCCCGGCACGACTACCACGTCCTCGACACCTACGAGGCCGGCCTCGCGCTCATGGGCACCGAGGTGAAGTCCCTGCGCATGGGGCGCGCCTCGCTCGTGGACGGGTTCTGCCAGTTCACCGACGGCGAGCTGTGGCTCGAGGGCGTCCACATCCCCGAGTACCTGCAGGGCTCCTGGACCAACCACTCGGCCCGGCGCCGCCGGAAGCTGCTGCTGCACCGCAGCGAGATGGACAAGATCGCGCAGAAGACCCGTGAGTCGGGCTTCACGATCGTGCCGCTGTCCCTGTACTTCGTGGACGGCAAGAAGGCCAAGGTGGAGATCGCCGTGGCCAAGGGCAAGCGGGAGTACGACAAGCGCCAGGCGCTGCGCGAGCAGCAGGACAACCGCGAGGCCCAGCGGGCCATGCGCTACAAGAACCTGGGCTGAACGCCGGTCCGGAGTCTTGCGGACGCCGGTACCGCGCGGTAGACTCTGATATCCCGCTGCGGCGGGATGCTTGAAAAACGAATACGGGGATGATCGGTTTCGACGATGTGAGTTGAGACAGGGGAAGCGGGTCGAGAATGCAGAGTTATCTCGTAAACGCCCTCTGCAAAACAATAGTTGCCAATTCTAACAGCAACGCCACCGCAGTTAAGTCTGACCTCGCGCTCGCCGCGTAACCAGACCTAGGTGACTGCCAGCCCGAGGACGCCTTCGCCCCGGGGTCTGGCATCAGATAGAAGGCCACTGCTCCAGCCGTACGTCGTGGACGTCTGGAGAACACTTTCGCGACTGAGTCCGTCGGCCACGTGTCTGCACGAGGGCCGGGACTGAGAAAACGCACCGCAGACTGCACCCGGAGAAGCCCTGACAATGCTGCATCGGACGGGGGTTCAATTCCCCCCATCTCCACGAGATCCCTGACCGGGGAGCGCCGCGAGGCGCTCCCCGGTTTTTTCGTACCCGGACTGACCGCTGTCCTGGGAGCGCCGGCCGGCGAGGATGCAGCGACGGCCCGTGCGGCCGTGCTGGGACCGGTGTCGGTGGACGCAGTCCGGGCGGACCGTGTGACAAGCTGGTGCCGTACCGCCGACGACCGAAAGGGCAACGCCATGAGCCAGAACGACAACACGCCAGACCAGAGCGGCACCGGTGCCGGCGGGTCGTCGAGCTCCGGCCGCAAGGACGTGCCGGAGTACGGTCAGCGCGTCGAGGGAGCGCCGTCGGGTCCCTCCTACGATCCGCCGCGCTACGGCCCGGGCGCCGCCGGCGACCAGAACTCCGCGCCGCAGTACGGCCAGGATCAGTACGGCCAGGGCCAGTACAACCAGGGTCAGTACGGCCGGGGCCAGTACAACCAGGACCAGTACGGCCGGGACCAGTACCACCAGGGGCAGTACAACCAGGACCAGTACGGCCAGGGCCAGGACGGCTACGGGGGGCAGTACGGTCAGGACCAGTACCACCGGGGCCAGCCGGGCTACCAGGGGCAGTACGACATGGGCCAGAACGGCGCCGGCCCCAAGCCGGCGGGCACGGGGCTGGGCATCGCCGCCCTGATCCTGGGCATCGTGGCGCTGCTGACGTGCTGGCTCGTCATCGGCATCGTCCCCGGCCTCGTGGGACTGGTGCTGGGCATCGTCGCGCTGCGCAAGCTCGGGCGCACCCCGGGGGCGTCCAAGGCGCTGCCGATCATCGGCATCGTGCTCAGCGTCCTGGGCATCCTGGCCAGCATCTTCTTCCTGGTCATCTACGGGGCCGTGTTCGACGCGGTCCTCAACGGCGAGTGCAGCCAGTACCTGGAGGCCAACGACCAGGCCGGTTTCCAGCAGTGCCTCGAGCAGCAGATGGGAGCCGGCACAACCGTCCAGTGAGCCGCCCCAGGAACGGCGCGACGCCGGGCACGACACGACGAGGGCCCGCACCGACCGGTGCGGGCCCTCGCGTCACCGGTCCCTCTTCCCAGGTCCCTCGTCCCCGGCCCCGGACCGGCGGAGTGCCGGGGACGGCCGCGCCGGATCAGCCGGCGGGCGCCAGCAGCTCCAGCACCTCGTCGTGGAGCAGCCCGTTGCTGGCGAGCGCGTTGCCCCCGAAGGGTCCGGGCTCGCCCTCGAGGGACGTGAAGCGGCCGCCGGCCTCCTCGACCACGGGCACGAGGGCGGCCATGTCGTGCAGACTGAGCTCGGGCTCGCAGGCGATGTCCACGGCCCCCTCGGCCAGCAGGCAGTAGGACCAGAAGTCGCCGTAGGCCCGGGTCCGCCAGACCTCGTCGGTGAGCTCCAGGAAGCGGTCGCGCACGCCGCGGTCCCGCCATCCGGTGAGCGAGGAGTAGGACAGCGAGGCGTCGGAGAGCCGACCGACCTGCGAGACGCGGATGCGCTGGGCATTGGCCAGCGACTTGCCGGTGAACGCGCCTGTGCCGGCCGCCGCCCACCAGCGCCGGCCGAGCGCCGGCGCCGAGACCACGCCGACCACCGGGCGCCCCTCGTCGACGAGGGCGATCAGGGTGGCCCACACCGGCACGCCGCGCACGAAGTTCTTGGTGCCGTCGATGGGGTCCACGACCCACTGCCGGGCGCCGCTGCCGGTGGCCCCGTACTCCTCGCCGATCACGGCGTCCCGGTTGCGGGCGCGCCCCAGCTGGGCCCGGATGAGCTGCTCGGCCTCGCGGTCGGCGTCCGTCACGGGCGTGAGGTCCGGCTTGGTCTCCACGACGAGGTCCTGGGCCTTGAACCGGCGCATCGTCATGCGGTCGACGGCGTCGGCCAGGATGTGGGCGAGGCGGAGGTCGTCGGTGTAGTTGCTGGGACTGCGCATTGGACCAACCTACCCCGAACCGGTCGCGGGCCTGGTCGGACGGCAACGGGCCGCCGCGGCCCGGAGGCTCACTGGACGCCGAGCTCCTTGTCGTCCCGGTGCTCTCCCGGGCGCTCCCCGGCCCCGAGCAGACGGCGCAGGGAGACCAGGCGGGACACGCCCGCGTCCCCGGCGCGGCCGTGGGCCACCCAGGCGTCCAGGGCGCAGCCGGGGGAGGCGTCCGTGTGCCGGCAGCCCTTCGGGCACTCGGCGATCGCCTCGGCGAGCTCGTCGAAGGACTCCACGATCCGGTCGTGGTCGACGTGCGCGAGGCCGAAGGAGCGGATGCCGGGGGTGTCGATGATCCAGGAGCCTGAGCAGGCGTCCTCGACCTTCAGGGCCAGGGCCGACGACGACGTGTGCCGCCCCCGGCCGGTCACCGCGTTCACCCCGCCCGTGGCACGGTCGGCGCCCGTGAGGGCGTTGACCAGCGTGGACTTGCCCACGCCGGAGTGTCCGAGCAGCACGGAGACGTGGCCGTCGAGGCGTTCGCGCAGGGCCTCCACGAGCGTCGGGTCGAGCGGCAGCGTGGTGCCGTCGTCGTCGGCCGGGACGTCCCGGGCGGGCCCCGAGACCAGCACGGGCAGCTCGAGCGCGGTGTAGTGGGAGATCAGCTCGGCGGGGTCCCGCAGGTCGGTCTTGGTGATGCACAGGAGCGGCTCGATGCCGGCGTCGTAGGCGGCCACGAGGGAACGGTCGATGAAACCGGTGCGGGGTTCGGGGTCGGCCGCCGCGACCACCACGACGAGCTGGTCGGCGTTGGCCACGACCACGCGCTCGACCGGGTCGGTGTCGTCCGCGCTGCGCCGCAGGACGGTGGAGCGCTCCTCGATCCGCACGAGGCGGGCGAGGGTGTCCGGCGCCCCGCTGACGTCCCCGACGAGACCCACGTGGTCCCCGGCGACCACCGGGCGGCGGTGCAGCTCCTTGGCGCGCACCGCCACGACCAGCCGTTCCTGCGGCGTGTCCTCCTCGAGGATCGCGGTGTACCGGCCGCGGTCCACGGTGACGATCCGGCCGGTGACCGCGTCCTCGTGCGCCGGCCGCTCCTTGGTGCGCGGGCGGGAGCCGGACTTGCTGGGACGGACGCGCACGTCCGACTCGTCCCAGTCGCGCCGGACGGAGTCCCTACGCGCCACGGCTCGGGCCCGTGAGATCCGCCCACAGCTGCGGGAACTCGGGCAGGGTCTTGGCGGTGGTCGCGATGTTCTCGACCCGGACGTCCGGGACCACGAGGCCGATCACGGCGCCGGCGGTGGCCATGCGGTGGTCCTCGTAGCTGCGGAACGTGCCCCCGTGCAGCGGCGCCGGCCGGATCAGCAGGCCGTCCGCGGTCTCCTCGGCGTCGCCGCCCAGCCGGTTGATCTCGGCCACGAGCGCCGCGAGCCGGTCGGTCTCGTGGCCGCGCAGGTGCGCGATGCCCCGCAGCCGCGAGGGCGTGTTGGCCACCGCGCACACGGCCGCGACGGTGGGTGCGAGCTCCCCGGCCTCGCCGAGGTCGAGGTCCACCCCGGCCACCCGGGCGGGACCGGTCACGGTGAAGGTCCCGTCCGCGAGCTCGACCTCCGCGCCGAACGCCGTCAGGAGGTGCTTCCAGTGGTCACCGCCCTGGGTGGTGCGCTCGGGCCAGCGGGGGACCGAGACCCGCCCGCCGGTCACGACCGCCGCAGCGAGGAAGGGCCCCGCGTTGGAGAGGTCCTGCTCGATCTCGACGTCGAAGGCCCGCACGGGCCCGGGAGCCACCCGCCACTCGTCCGGCGCGGAGTCGTCCACGGCGACGCCCAGCCCGCGGAGCACGTCGACGGTCATCGCCACGTGCGGCATGGAGGGCACCCCGCGGCCCGAGCCGTCCGGACTGCGGTGGCGCAGCACGAGCCCGTCGTCGAAGCGCGCCCCCGCGAGCAGCAGGGCGGAGACGAACTGGCTGGAGCCGGTGGCGTCGATCTCCAGCTCCCCGCCGCGCACGCGGCCGGTGCCGTGCACGGTCAGGGGCAGCCGGCCCCGGCCGTCGTCCTCGACGTGCAGGCCCAGTCCCCGCAGGGCGTCGACCACCGGTCCCATGGGGCGCACCCGAGCGCCGGGGTCGCCGTCGAAGGTGACGGGACGCCGTCCGAGGGCCGCGACGGGCGGCACGAAGCGCATCACGGTCCCGGCGAGACCGCAGTCGACGGTGACCGGCTCCGTGGCGTCCCACGCGGCGGGCTCGACGACCAGGTCGGGCCCGAAGTCGCCGTTCCCCGGCACCTCCTCGACCCGGGCCCCCAGGGCACGCAGGGCCTCGACCATGAGCCGGGAGTCCCGGGAGTGCAGGGGCGAGCGCAACCGGCACGGACCGTCCGCGAGGGCGGCCAGCAGCAGGTACCGGTTGGTCAGGGACTTCGAGCCGGGCACGGTCAGCTCGGCGACGACGGACCGGGCGCCGACGAACGGAGCCGGCCACAGCTCGTGCTTCGGGGCCGGCTCCGGCGCGTCGGGACGGGCCACGGGGGCGGGGGACTCCGACGGGTTCACGACGGGGGGCCGGGGCCTAGCCCTGCTTGACGGCGTGCTGGAGCGCCTTCTCGGCCTTGGCGACCTGCTTCTGGGTGTCCTTGCCCAGCTTGGACGCGTTCTTCCGGACGTCCCCGGCGAGGTGCTCGGCACGCCACAGCAGGGACGGGTTGCCCTCGGTGTCCACGGCGGCGAGCATGACAGCGCCCACGAGGGAGGCGTTCTTGAACGCCGCGGAGCGGCGGGCGGCCTTCTGCTCGGCCGTGTCCGCCTCGGCGGCACGGTAGTCCGCGTAGGCGTTGATCGCCGTGGTGGTCAGGAGGACCCCGGCGGAGAGGCGGGGCAGCCGGCCGAGGCCGAACAGGACGGCCGCCCCGACCTGGGCCGCGGCGAGCCCCTGCGCGACCACCGCGGGGTTCTGCAGCGCGGGGCCGGCCTGCGGGAAGGCCTTCGCGGCCGCGGACGCCGCGGGGGCGAGGTGCTGGGCCGCGCTGGACGAGTTGCGGAAGCTCTCGACACCGTTGGCCACGTAACCGGTGGCCAGCAGCGGACGGGCGATGCGACGGACGATGCTCATGGGATTCCTCCTCGGCGGCAGACGGTACCGCGGGGTGTGTCGGGCGGGTCTGGTTCGGCGGACGGCGCCGCTCGTCCCATCCTAGCCACGGGGAGCGCGCATCGGGTGAGGACGGGTGCGCCGGACGGGGAATAGGCGTCACCGGGTCCTTGGTTGTGCAGGAGGACCGCCCCGGACGGGCGGGTCCGGCAGCAGCCGGCGAGCAGACCCGCGCAGGCGGGGGAGAGGAGCGACCATCACCGCTCCCGCGAGCGTTCTCGCACCGGCCCCGGCCGGCGCGCACGTCCCCGTACACTGGGCCGTGATGAACGAGCAGAACCAGCAGGGGGACGCCCCCCAGCGCACCGAGCCGCCCGTCGACGTCGAGACCGAGACCGCCGAGGCCCGGAAGGCGCGCTTCGAGCAGGACGCCATGGAGTACGTGGACCAGCTCTACGCCGCCGCCCTGCGGATGGCTCGCAACCCGGCCGACGCCGAGGACCTCGTCCAGGAGGCCTACACCAAGGCCTTCTCGGCGTTCCACCAGTACCGCCCCGGCACGAACCTCAAGGCGTGGCTGTACCGCATCCTCACGAACACGTACATCAACCTCTACCGCAAGCGCCAGCGCGAGCCTCTGCAGGCCAACACCGACACCGTCGAGGACTGGCAGCTGCACCGTGCCGAGTCCCACACGTCCTCGGGGCTGCGCTCCGCCGAGGTCGAGGCGCTGGACCACCTCCCGGACAGCGACGTCAAGCGTGCGCTGCAGGAGCTGCCGGAGGAGTTCCGGCTGGCGGTGTACTTCTCCGACGTGGAGGGATTCGCGTACAAGGAGATCTCCGAGATCATGGACACGCCGATCGGGACGGTGATGTCCCGCCTGCACCGCGGGCGCAAGCTGCTGCGCGAGAAGCTGGCCGACTACGCCGCCGAGCGAGGCTTCGACACGTCCAGGGTGACCGGCGACAAGAAGAAGGAAAAGGACAAGTAGACATGGCCGACTGCGAGAGCCTGGGAGGCTGCACGGACGAGAGGATCCGTCTGATCTACGAGTACCTCGACGGGGTGCTCCCGGCGCAGGACCTCGACGAGATCCACGGCCACCTGCTGGAGTGCCGGGAGTGTGCCCGCGAGTACCACCTGGAGTGCGTGATCCGCTCCGTGGTCCGGCGCTCGTGCGCGGAGACCGCGCCCGCGGACCTGCGGGTCTCCATCCTCGCCCGGCTGCACGGGCAGCGCCAGGACCCTCCCGCGGCCTGAGCGCCGCGCGCGCCGACCGCGGGGAGGCACACGGAAGGGCCCCGGACCGCTGAGCGGTCCGGGGCCCTTCCGTCACGGCGTCGCCGGGGTCCGGGGAGGACCTCAGGCGTTGGGGCGCTTGCCGTGGTTGGCGCCGCGCTTGCGGCGGTCCTTGCGCTTGCGTCCGCGCTTGCTCATGCGAGCCTCCTGTCTGTCCGCGGTCGTCCGCGGCGGATCGTGGGTGTCGGCGTCCGTTCCCGCGTGGTCTGGTGATGTCGGCGGCGGCCGGACGAGGCACTGCCCGCCATTGTCTCACACGCGGAACGGGCGGGACTCACCGGGGCTCGGGCACGTCCAGCCAGTTGTACCAGCCGCGGTGCAGCACGAGCCACGCCATCAGACCGTAGCCGGCCTGTCCCGGGTGGCCGTGGTTGGCCGCGAGGTCCTTGCGCCACTGCTCGTGGTGCTGCAGCGGGTTGAACGTGTCGACGTAGACGTGGTTGCGCCGGGTCGTCACGTCCGCGTAGGCGGCCGAGAGATCCGCGATCCGCCGGTTGCGCTCGGTGTCCAGGGTGGGCGGGGGCCCGACGACGAGAACCCGCACGCTGTGCTGGGACGCGGTGTCGATGATGTTCGCCATGTTCAGCCGGGACCGCGCGCTCGTGATGGACAGGTCGATGTCCAGGGTGGAGGGGGCGATGACCAGCCGGTTGTCGTGTCCGGGGGAGAAGCGGCGGGCCGCCTCCTCGAACCAGCGCTCGTTGAGCGACTCGCTGCCCTCGCCGGGCGCCGCCAGGTTGTAGGCCGCCACGGGGACCGTGTGCTGCGGGGTCCGGGCCATGACCCGCCCGAACCAGCCGAGGCCCCGTGGGTCGCCCTCGCCGGCCAGCAGCTCGTCACCGACTGCGACAATTCTGATCCTTCGTTGCTCCACGTCGTTCTTTCTGATCGGGGGTGCGGGTGTCAGGGGGACGAGCGGCGCCGGCCCGTGGGC
>NZ_JBISWJ010000100.1:0-17565 GCF_044462225.1 Kocuria kalidii
GGACGTGCGGGAGGCCGGGGCACGGGCCCCGGCCTCCCGGGACGGGCTCAGTCGCCCTCGAAGGCCGTCTGCACCAGGGTCTCGAGCTCGGCGGCGTGACGCTTGGCCGAGCCGTTGGCCGGGGAGGCGGAGGCGGGGCGGGACGCCAGCCGGACCGGCCGGTCGAGCTGCGGCAGCAGGTTCACGGCCATGAACGGCCAGGCGCCCTGGTTGGCGGGCTCGTCCTGCGCCCAGGTGATCCGGGCCTCGGGGTACTTCCCGAGCTCCTCCCGCAGCTCCGCGAGCGGCAGCGGGTACAGCTGCTCCACGCGCACGATCGCGGTTCCGCGGTCCTTGCGCTCCTCCCGCGCCGACACGAGGTCGTAGTAGAGCCGGCCGGAGACCAGGACGACGTTGGTGACGTCGGAGGCCTCGAGCCCCGCCTGGTCGCCGATCACGGGCCGGAACGCGCCGGACGTGAACTCCTCGATCGGGGAGGCCGCCGCCTTGAGGCGCAGCAGCTGCTTCGGCGTGGCCACCACCAGCGGCTTGCGCGGGCGGCTGTAGGCCTGCCGCCGCAGCAGGTGGAAGTGGTTCGACGGGGTCGAGGGGTTGGCCACGACCATGTTCTTCTCGGCGCACAGCGTCAGGAACCGCTCGATCCGGGCCGAGGAGTGGTCCGGGCCCTGCCCCTCGAAACCGTGCGGCAGGAGCATGACCAGCGAGGAGCGCTGGCCCCACTTCTGCTCGGCGGAGGAGATGAACTCGTCCACGATGATCTGGGCGCCGTTGCCGAAGTCGCCGAACTGGGCCTCCCAGACGGTCAGGGCGTCGGGGCGCTCCACGGAGTAGCCGTACTCGAAGCCCAGCACCCCGTACTCGGAGAGCAACGAGTTGTAGATCGCCAGCTGTGCCTGGTCACCGGAGAGGTGGTTGAGGGGAGTCCACTCCGCGCCGGTGCCGGAGTCGTAGAACACGGCGTGGCGCTGGGTGAACGTGCCGCGCTGGACGTCCTGGCCGGACATCCGGACCGGGATGCCCTCCATCATGAGGGAGCCGAAGGCCATGAGCTCGCCCATGCCCCAGTCCACGCCGCCCTCGCGGGTCATCGCCTCGCGGCGCTCGAGCAGCTTGCGCAGCTTCTTGTGCACGGCGAAGTCCTCCGGGACCTCCACGTGCACCGCGCCGATCCGTTCGGCGGCCTCGGTGGAGATCGCCGTGGTGCGCGGGATCGACACGCCGGAGTCGGCCTGCTGGGCGGAGGGCCGCTCGATGTTCGAGATCGCGGCGGAGTCCCCGGTGACCAGGGGGATCGAGGAGGTCTGGGCCTCGTGGGTCTCGGCGAAGACCCGCTCCAGCCGCTCCTGGTAGTCCTTCAGCGCCCGGTCGGCCTCCTCCTGGGTGATGTCGCCGCGGCCCACGAGGTTCTCGGTGTAGATCTTGCGGGTCGAGCGCTTCTCCTCGATGAGGTTGTACATCAGGGGCTGGGTCATCGAGGGGTCGTCGCCCTCGTTGTGGCCGCGCCGGCGGTAGCACACCAGGTCGATGATGACGTCCTTGTGGAAGGCCTGCCGGTAGGCGAACGCCATCTGGCCCACGTGGGTGACGGCCTCGGGGTCGTCGGCGTTGACGTGGAAGATCGGCGCCTGGAGGCCCTTGGCGAGGTCCGTCGCGTAGGTGGTGGACCGGGCCGCGGAGGGCGCGGTGGTGAAGCCCACCTGGTTGTTCACGACGACGTGGATGGTCCCGCCGACGGTGTAGGCGGGCAGCAGCGCCATCTGCAGGACCTCGGCCACCACGCCCTGGCCCGCGAAGGCCGCGTCGCCGTGCACCTGGATCGCCAGCACCGGGTAGGTGCCGTTGCCCTCGGGGCCGGCCCCCTGGACGTCGGTCTTGGCCCGGACGATGCCCTCGATGACCGGGTCGGCCGCCTCGAGGTGGGACGGGTTCGCGGCGAGGTAGACCTGCGTCTCGTTGCCGTTGTCCGAGGTGAACGAGCCCTCCGTGCCGAGGTGGTACTTCACGTCGCCGGAGCCCTCGGTGGTGCGCGGGTCCTGGCTGCCCTCGAACTCGCGGAAGATCTGGGCGTAGGACTTCCCGGCGATGTTGGTGAGCACGTTGAGCCGTCCGCGGTGGGCCATCGCGATGCCCACGCCGGCGAGCCCGGCGTCGGCGGCGTCGGCGATGACCTCGTCCAGCAGCGGGATCAGGGACTCCCCGCCCTCGAGGGAGAACCGCTTCTGGCCGACGTACTTGGTCTGCAGGAACGTCTCGAACGCCTCGGCGGCGTTGAGCCGGCCGAGGATGCGGAACTGCTCCTCACGGCTGGGCTTCTGGTACCCGTGCTCGAGCTGGTCCTGGAACCACTCGCGCTCCTCCGGCTCCTGCAGGTGCATGTACTCCACGCCGAGGGTGCGGCAGTAGGCGTCCCGCAGCCGGCCCAGGATGGTGCGCAGGCTCAGGACGTCCGCGCCGCCGAAGCCGCCGGTGGGCCACTCGCGCTCCAGGTCCCACAGGGACAGCCCGTAGGTGCGGATGTCGAGGTCCGGGTGCTTGCGCATCACGTACTCGAGCGGGTTGGTGTCCGCCATGAGGTGGCCGCGGACCCGGTACGCGTGGATCAGCTGCTGGATCCGGGCGACCTTGTTGACCTGGATCTCGGGGTTGACCTGGTTGTCCACGGCCCAGCGCACGGGCTCGTAGGGGATCCGCAGCGCCTCGAAGATCTCGTCGTAGAAGTCCTCCCCGCCCAGCAGGTAGGACTCGATCAGGCGCAGGAACTCGCCGGAGCCCGCGCCCTGGATGACGCGGTGGTCGTAGGTCGACGTCAGCGTGATGATCTTCGAGACCGCGTGCCGCGCGATGGTCTTGGGGGACGAGCCCCGGTACTCGGCGGGGTGGTCGAGCGCGCCGACGCCGACGATGCAGGCCTGTCCCTTGGAGAGCCGCGGCACGGAGTGGACCGTCCCGATGCCGCCGGGGTTGGTCAGGGACACCGTGGTGCCCTGGTAGTCGTCCATGGTCAGCTCGCCGGTGCGGGCACGGCGGACGATGTCCTCGTACGAGTTCCAGAACTGCAGGAAGGACATCGACTCCGCGCCCTTGATGTTCGGCACCACGAGGTTGCGGGAGCCGTCCTTGTTCGGGATGTCGATGGCGATGCCGAAGTTGACGTGGGCCGGGTGCACCGCGACGGGCTTGCCGTCCTGCTCGTCGTAGAAGACGTTCTGCGACGGGTAGTTGGCCAGCGCCTTGATCACGGCGTAGCCGATCAGGTGCGTGAAGGATACCTTGCCGCCGCGATTGCGGGCGAGGTGGCTGTTGATCACGATCCGGTTGTCGATCAGCAGCTTCGCCGGGACGGCCCGGACCGTGGTGGCGGTGGGCACCGTGAGGGACGCGTCCATGTTCGCGGCCACGGCCTTCGCGGGGCCGCGCAGCTTGACCACGGTGTCCTCGGCCGGTGCGTCCTGGCCGGGGGCGGCGGCGCGGGCGCGGGCGGGCTGGGCCGGGATGGGCTTCTTCGCCTCGGCACCCTCGGACTCGCCGTGGTCCGTCTCGGGCCGGCCCTCGGCCTTCGCGCCGGACTTCGTGGGCGCAGGGGTCGCCGCCGGCTTCGCCGAGGACGTCCGGGACGCGGTCCCGGACTCCGGGGCCGGCGCCTTCTCCGCGGACGGCTCGGGCTTCCGCGCCTTCGGGGCGGGCGCCTCGGGCTTCTCGGGCGCCTCGGTCTCGGCGGGCGCCTCGGTCTCGGCGGGCGCCTCGGTCTTGGCGGGCTGCTCGGACGCCGCCGTCCTCGTGCCGCCCGACTGCTCCGGTGCGGTGCCGTTGTCCCCGCTCATCGCCTCGAAGATGGGCCACCACTTCTCGTCCACCGAGTTCCTGTCCGACCGGTACTTCTCGAACAGTTCGTCGACGAGCCACTCGTTACCTGCGAATTCTTCAGGGATGGGGTGCTGTGGCTGATGTGGCACGGGGAATACGCCTCTTCCATGGTTGTTCTCGTGGAGGCCTTCTGCCCGGTCTCCACGGTGTCGGTCCCGGCAGCGTCCGGACCCGCCGCCGGTGTTCGTCGCCGGCCGTCTCCCGTGACCGCCGCCGGCGTCCGCCTCCGGACCTGCCGGACGGTCGTCAACCGGGCGCGGCCGTACCTCCGGCGAGTCTAGTGATCTGCGCAGCGGCATGGCTAGTCCGCGGCCCCGCCGCAGAGGGCGTGTCGCGGTCCCACCGCTACACTGGCGGGCGTGCGATTTCTCAACACCCCCACCTCGGACCTCACCTACAGCGACGTCTTCCTCGTCCCCTCGAGCTCCCGGGTCACGTCCCGGTTCGACGTGGACCTCACCCCGCGCGACGGCACGGGCGCCACGGTGCCCCTGGTGGCCGCCAACATGACGGCCGTCACGGGCCGCCGCATGGTCGAGACGCTCGCCCGCCGTGGCGGGCTCGGGATCCTGCCGCAGGACATCCCGCTCGACGTCATCGCGGACGTCACGTCCTGGGTCAAGGACCGGTCGCCGCGCTTCGAGACGCCCGTGGTCCTCGGTGCCGAGGACACGGTCCACGACGCCCTGGGCATCATGCACAAGCGCCCGCACGGCGCCGTGGTCGTGTGCGGTCCCGGACGGTCCTACCGCGGCGTGGTGCTCGCGGCGGACTGCGCGGAGGTGGACCGCTTCACCCAGCTCGGCTCCGTGATGCGCACCGACGCGCCGGTGTTCTCGCTCGAGGAGGTCCGCGCCGGGTCCGGCGACGACGTCCTCGCCGCCGCCTACGACCGGCTCGCCCAGACCCGCGCGCACGTGGCCCCGGTGCTGGACGGGGACACGGTCGTGGGCGTGCTGACCCGCAAGGGCACGGTCCGCTCCACGATCTACGCCCCCGCCCTGGACGGCGCGGGCCGGCTCCGGGTGGGCGCCGCCGTGGGCATCAACGGGGACGTCCGCGGCAAGGCCCGGGCCCTGCTCGACGCCGGGGTGGACGTGCTCGTCGTCGACACCGCCCACGGCCACCAGCGCAAGATGGTGGAGGCCCTCGAGCAGGTGCGCGCGGCGGCCCCCGACGTGCCCGTCGTGGCCGGCAACGTGGTCACCGCCGACGGGGTCCAGGACCTCGTCGACGCCGGCGCGGACATCGTGAAGGTGGGCGTGGGCCCCGGTGCGATGTGCACCACCCGGATGATGACCGCCGTGGGCCGCCCCCAGTTCTCCGCCGTCCTCGAGTGCGCCGAGGCCGCCGCCGGGCTGGGCCGGCACGTCTGGGCGGACGGCGGCGTGAAGCACCCCCGGGACGTCGCCCTCGCCCTCGCGGCCGGTGCCAGCCAGGTCATGGTGGGGTCCTGGTTCGCGGGCACCCACGAGGGCCCGGGCGAGCTCAACGTCGACGCCGACGGCCGGATGTACAAGGAGAGCTTCGGGATGGCCTCGACCCGCGCGGTGCGCGAGCGCACCCGCGGCGAGGGCGCCTTCGCCCGGGCCCGCAAGGGCCTGTTCGAGGAGGGCATCTCGAGCTCCAAGATGTACCTGGACCCCGAGCGCCCGGGGGTGGAGGACCTCGTGGACCAGATCACCGCGGGCGTGCGCAGCTCCATGACCTACGCCGGGGCCACGACCCTCGAGCAGTTCACCGCCCGCGCGGTGGTCGGCATCCAGTCCGCCTCCGGCTACGAGGAGGGCCGGGCGCGCCCCGTCGGCTGGTCGTGAACCGGCGCCGGGCGGGTCGCGCTCCGGTATCCTGGAGCTCTCATGGACTCGTTCAGTAGCTGCCGGCCCGGCCTCGGCGTCCCCCGCCGCGGCCCCCGAGCCGGCGCACCCACCCCACCCCCGACACCCTCGACCGACCGCGCGGCTCGCCTGCGCACGGCGCCCGCGCGGCGGGCCGCCCCGGGGGGCAGCTCCTGATGGAATGGCTGCTCCTGGCGGCGGGCCTGCTGCTGATCCTCGGCACGGGCTTCTTCGTGGCGGTGGAGTTCTCCCTCGTGGCACTCGACCAGACGACGGTGCGCCGGGCGATCGCCCAGGGCGACCGTGCCGCGGAGCCGCTGCTCAAGTGCCTCAAGTCCCTCTCCACGCAGCTCTCCAGCTGCCAGCTGGGGATCACCCTGACCACCCTCCTCACCGGCTACACCCTGGACCTGGCGCTCCAGTCGTTCCTGCGGGAGCCGATCGTCGAGCTCACGGGCCTGTCCGTGGCGGCCGCCGGGGGAGCGACCCTGGCGCTGTCCATGCTCATCTCCACGCTGCTGTCGATGCTGCTGGGCGAGCTCGTGCCCAAGAACTGGGCCATCGCGGAGGCGTTCCGGGTGGGCCGGCTCGTCGCCCGCCCCCAGCTCGTGTTCACCGCGGTCTTCAAGCCGTTCGTCCTCACGCTCAACGGCGTGGCCAACCGGGTCCTGCACCTGTTCGGGATGGAGGCCAAGGAGGAGCTCTCGGGCGCGCGCTCCCCCGAGGAGCTGTCCTCGATGGTGCGCCGCTCGGCGAAGATGGGGACCCTGGACGCCGGCACCGCCGCGTTCGTCGCCAAGACCCTCACGTTCGCCGAGCGCACGGCCGCGGACGTCATGACGCCCCGGATCCGCGTGCAGATGCTCGACTCCCACGAGTCCGTCGCGGACGTCGTGGCCGTGGCCTCCCGCACCGGCCACTCCCGCTTCCCGGTCATGGACGACTCCCCGGACGACGTCCGCGGAGTGGTCCACGTCAAGAAGGCCGTGGCCGTGCCGTCGGAGCGCCGCGCCGCCCTCGAGTGCGGGGCGATCATGGAGGACGTCCTGCGCGTGCCCGAGACCGTCCACCTGGACTCGCTGCTCGTGCAGCTGCGCTCCGGCGGGCTCCAGATGGCCGTCGTCGTCGACGAGTGGGGAGGCACCGCCGGTGTCGTCACCCTCGAGGACCTCGTGGAGGAGGTGGTCGGGGAGGTCTCCGACGAGCACGACCGGCTCAGCCTCGGCGCCCTGCAGTCCGCGGCCGGGGAGTGGTACTTCCCCGGGCTGATGCGCCCCGACGAGGTCTCCGAGCAGATCACCGAGCTCGACATCGAGGACGGGCCCTCCTACGAGACGATGGGCGGATTCATGATGGACCGGCTCGGGCAGGTCCCGCGGCCCGGGGACGCGGTCCCCGTGGAGGGGGGCGTGCTCGAGGTCGCCCGCATGGAGGGCCGGCGCGTGGACCGCATCCGGTTCGTCCCCGCCCCGGCGGAGCAGGAGGACACCGGGGCCGGTGCCCGCCGGGAGAGCGCGCGCCAGGAGGGTGCACGATGAGCGACCTGGCAGGCCTGGCGTGGCTCGTGGTGCTCCTGGCGGGCAACGCCTTCTTCGTGGGCGGGGAGTTCGCCGTGATGTCCGCGCGGCGCAGCCAGATCGAGCCGCTGGCGGAGAACGGCGACAAGCGGGCCCGGACCGCCCTGTACGCGATGGAGCACGTGTCCCTCATGCTGGCCTGCTGCCAGCTGGGCATCACGGTGTGCTCGCTGCTGATCCTCAACATCTCCGAGCCTGCCCTGCACCACATCGTGTCGGGGCCGCTCGGGAGCCTCGGCGTGCCGGCCGAGGTCGCCGACGTCAGCGGGTTCCTCACGGCCCTGCTCGTGGTCACGTTCCTGCACGTGGTCTTCGGGGAGATGGTGCCGAAGAACATGTCGGTGTCCGCCGCGGACCGCGCGGTGCTGCTGCTGGCCCCGCCGCTCGTGTTCGTCTCCCGCGTGGTGAAGCCGGTCATCGGGACGCTGAACTGGGCGGCGAACCACGTCCTCAAGCTCATGGGCATCGAGCCGAAGGACGAGGTCTCCTCGACGTTCACCCTCGACGAGCTCCAGTCGATCGTGGCGGAGTCGACCAAGGAGGGCACGGTGGCGGACGAGACCGGGCTGCTGTCCGGGGCCCTCGAGTTCTCGTCCAAGCGCACCGCGGACGTCATGGTCCCCCTGGAGGGGCTCGTCACGCTGCCGGAGGACGCGTCCGCGGCGGACGTCGAGAAGGCGGTCGCCCGCACGGGCTTCTCGCGCTTCGCCCTCACGGAGGGCGACGGCGTGCTCAACGGCTACCTGCACATCAAGGACGTGCTCTCGATCCCCGAGAGCCGGTACAACGAACCGGTTCCGGTGACCCGTGTGCGCTCGCTGGCCAACCTGCGTCCCGGCATCGAGATCGACGACGCGCTGGCGGCGATGCAGCGGACGGGCTCGCACCTGGCACGCGTGGTCGACGTCGGCGGCCGGACACTGGGCGTGCTGTTCCTCGAGGACATCATCGAGGAACTGGTGGGGGAGATCCGGGACACGACCCAGGACCGGCGCCAGCGCCGCGGCGACCGGGTGGACTCCTCGGAGCCGCCGCGCTGACCGGCTGCCCCCGGCGGTCCGCGCCGCGCTCCGCCGCCTGGGCCCCCGCCGCCGGGGCCCCGCGGAGGGTCGCGCGTCCCCGAGGTGCGACGGGTTGGTAGCATGCGAGTACTGGTGAACATCGTTCTCATCATGGGGCGCTGCCCCCTCGACGTCCCGCGTGGTGCCGCACCGGCGCACCCGCGCAGAAACGGACCGACCATGACCGCACTCCGTCCCCGGGCACGCCCGGGCGCCCCCCTCCGGGCAGCCGGCCTCGCCGGAGCCGTCGCCGTGCTGGGTCTGACCGCGTGCGCGAGCGGCTCCGCCCGGGCCACCGGGGCGGACGAGGCCCTGACCGTGGTCACGACCACGACGGTCTACGCGGACCTGGTGCGCGAGGTCGGCGGGGAGGCCGTGGCGGTCGACCCGGTCGTCGGGTCCCCGGCGCAGGACCCGCGCTCCTACGAGCCCACGGACCAGGACCGGCTCGCCGTGCGGGACGCCGACCTCGTGGTGCTCAACGGCGGAGGTCACGACGTCTTCATGGAGGACCTCGCCGCCCGCGGCGACGCCCCCGTGGTCGATGCCTACGAGGTCTCGGGACTGGCCGGCGCGCCCCCCGAGCCCGCCCACGAGGGGCACGAGCACGAGGACCACGAGCACGCGGAGAGCAACGAGCACGTCTGGTACGACCTCGACGCCATGGACAACGTCGCCCACGCGGTCGCCGACGGGCTCGCCGAACTGGACCCGGCCGGCGCGTTCGTCTACGAGGCGAACGCCGGCGCCTTCGCCGACCGGCTCGGGGCGCTGCGGCAGCGGATCGGCGAGGTCCCGGCCGACAACGCGGCCTTCGTGGCGGCGGATCCCGTGGCGGTCCACCTGCTCGAGGACGCCGGGCTCCACGACGACACCCCCGTGGAGCTCACCGCGGCGGTGGCCGCCGGCACCGACGTCCCCCCGCTCGTCCTGCAGCGGATCCGCGACGGGATCCGCAGCGGTCACGTCCAGCTCCTCGCGTTCGGCGCCCCGGCGGACCCGGCCGGGGCCGGGCAGCTGCGCGACGACGCCCCGGCCGGCGGCGCGGCGGTCGTGGAGTTCACCGCGGCCCCGCCCGAGGGGAGCACCTACCTCGAGTGGATGGACCGCAACGTCACCGCCGTCGCCGAGGCCCTGACCGCGCTGCGGCCGGCCGGCGGGTGAGCGCGGGTGGCCGGCTCCCGGGCCCGGCCACCGGGTGCCCGTCCGCGGCTCAGGCCAGCACGCGGACCGCCGCGGGCAGGACGTCCACCCGCGCGGGCAGCGGCCCCAGCCGTTCCCCGTCCGCGTAGGCGGTGACGTCCGGGGCGTCGACGACCACGGAGCGCACCCGCTCGGTCCGCACGCACTGCAGCTCCACGTGCCTGCCCGAGAACAGCCGCGGGAACAGGACGAGGAAGCGGGCCCGGCCCAGCGGCGCCACGGTGAAGAGCTCCAGCAGCCCGTCGTCCGCCCGCGCGCCGGGCACGATGGGCAGGCCGCCCCCGATCGACGAGGTGTTGGCGACGTTGAGGAGCACGCCCTCCCGCCGCTCCGTGCGTCGTCGTCCGCCGGCGTCCTCGACGTCGAGCCGGTAGTGCACGGTGCGCAGCCGCACGATCTCCACCAGGACGGCCAGCAGGTACTTGGTGGATCCGCTCAGGCGCAGCCACCGGTTGGCGCGCTCGTTGACCACGGCGTCGAAGCCGGCGCACAGGGCGGTCCCGAAATAGGACGTGCGCCCGTCCGGGAAGCGCACCCGGCCGACGTCGAGGCGGCGGGGCACGGGGTCGTCGAGGCGGCGCAGGATCCGGCCGGCCGCGGCGACCGGATCCCGCAGCGGGACCGCGAAGTGGCGGGCCAGGTCGTTGCCCGTGCCGCAGGGGACCACGCCGAGCGGGAGGTCCACGCCCTGCGCGGCGAGCTCCACGAGCACCCCGAGACCGGCCTGGACCATGCCGTCCCCGCCCACGACCACGAGCGCGCGGGTGGTGAGGGCGTGCGCCCGCAGCCGGTCGCGGACCAGCTCCACCAGGGCGCCGAGGTCTCCCGCGGAGAGCACCACGGCCTCGTCGCCGCCGGTGCGCAGCAGCTCGGCCGCCCGGTGGGCGTCCGCGAGGGCCCGGCCGTGGCCGGCGCAGGGATTGACCGCGAGGACGAAGGTCCCGCGGGACGGCCCGGGCTCAGCCATCGCTCCGCCGCGTGCTGCACACGGCGCACAGGCCGGCGATCTCGACCGTGTGGTCCACCTCGGTGAAGCCGTGGGCGGCGGCGGTGCGCCCCGCCCACTCCTCGACCGTGGGCGCCTCGAGCTCCACGGCGGCGCCGCAGCGCCGGCACACCAGGTGGTGGTGGTGGTGCTCGGCCGCGCAGCGCCGGTAGATCGCCTCGCCCTCGTCGCTGCGCAGGACGTCCAGCTCCCCGAGCTCGGACATCGACTGCAGGATCCGGTACGTCGTCGCCAGGGAGACGGACTCCCCGCGCTCCCGCAGCAGAGCGTGCAGGTCCTGCGTGGAGATGAAGTCCTCGAGCGACGTGAGGGCCTGGGCGACGGCCCGGCGCTGCCGGGTGTTGCGGACCTCCCCGGCGCCGCCTCCGCTGGTTCTCACGCTCACGCCCTGTCCTCTCGTCGCTGGTGCCCCGGCAGGCCACCAGCTTAACAAGGTCGGCCCGACACGTCCCCCGCCGGCCTCCGGGCCCGGGCGGACCCGGGGATAGGCTGGTTCCATGGAGCTGATCAAGTACACCCACTCGTGCGTCCGGCTCGAGAACGAGGGCCGGGTGCTGGTCCTGGACCCGGGCAAGTTCTCCGGCCGGGAGGAGCTGGCCGAGGCCCTCGACGGGGCCGACGTCCTGCTCGTGACGCACGTGCACCCCGACCACCTCGACCCGGAGCCGGTCCACGCGCACCTGCGGGCGCACCCGGAGATCCAGGTGCACGCCCCGGCGGCGGTGGCCGCGGGGCTGCGGGACGCGCTGGGCGAGGACCACGCCGTCCACGACGTCGAGCCCGAGTCCGTGCTGGAGCTCGACGGCTTCACCGTCCGGACGTTCGGCGGTCAGCACGCCCTGATCCACCCGCTGATCCGCACCGTGGACAACATCGGCTACCTGGTCAACGACACGGTCTACCACCCCGGGGACTCGCTGGTGGTCCCGCACGGGCTCGCGGCCCCCGTCCTGCTGGCCCCGATCCACGCCCCGTGGAACAAGCTGGCGGAGGTCGTCGACTTCGTGGTGGCCGTCCGCCCGGAGCGGGTCTTCCAGATCCACGACGGCCTGCTCTCCGACGACGGCCTGGACGTCATCGAGGGACAGCTGACGTCGTTCGCCGCGAAGTACGGGGCCGAGTACCGCCACCTCGCCACCGGCGAGCGCGTGCGGCTCTAGCCGCGCCACCCCCGTCCGTGCAGGGGCCGCGGACCGTCCCCGACCCACCGAGGAAATGGAGCACCCGTGAGCACCGTCTTCACGAAGATCATCGAGGGAGAGATCCCGGGCCGGTTCGTCTGGCAGGACGCGCGCTGCGTCGCGTTCCTGTCCATCGAACCGCTGGGCCCGGGACACACCCTGGTCGTCCCGCGCGAGGAGTACGACCACTGGATCGACCTGCCCGAGGACCTGGCGTCCCACCTCATGGTGGTCTCCTGGCGGATCGGCCGGGCCGTCGACACCGTCTGGCACCCCCGGCGGGTGGGCCAGATGATCCAGGGCTTCGAGGTGCCGCACACGCACGTGCACGTCTGGCCGGCGGACACGGTGGAGCAGTTCCAGTTCGCCAACGCGGACCGGCACCCGGACCCGGCCGCCATGGACGAGGCCGCCGACCGGATCCGGGCGGCCCTGGTCGAGGCGGGGCACGGCTCCTCCGTCCCGCAGGCCTGACCCGGGCGGAGGCGGAGCCCCGGGCGGACCGGCCGCACCCTGCCGGCACGGGCCGGGTCAGCCCCGGGCGGCCTCGAGGGCGTCCTTGAGCGCCTTCCGGATCCTTTTCTCCGAGACGGTGTGGGCGGTCCCCAGCTCCTGGGCGAACAGTGAGATCCGCAGCTCCTCGATCGCCCACGCCACCCGGCGCAGCTCGTCCGGGACCGGCGCGGCCGGCGGCAGGGAGTCGAGGGCGGCGTCGTAGTCGTCCTCGAGCTTCTGCACGGCCAGCATGTTGACGGTGTCGCGCTGCAGGTGCCCGGCCAGCTTCTCGAGCCGCACCTCCATGCCCCGCACGTAGCGGGGCAGGTGCTGGAGCTGGTCGTAGCCCGTGGCGGCGACGAAGCCCGGGTGCACGAGGTGCTCGAGCTGGGCCTTGACGTCGTTGAGGGAGTTCACCGCGGCGAGCGAGGACGACCGCTTGAGCTGCTTGCGGATCCGCGCGGCCCCGGAGAGCACCTGCTCCACGAGGGCCGTGACGTGGAAGACGGTGTCGATGAGCTCGGCCCGCACGTGCTCGTGCAGGGCGTCGAACCCGGTGCGGGTGTACGGGGGCTCGTGCGGCGTGAGCTTGTCGATCGCGGCGACCGTGCAGTCGGCGATGAGCTCGGTCACCGACCCGTGCGGGTTCTGCGTGAAGACGAGCTTCTCCCGGTTGTTGAGGTGCTCGAGCACGTACCGCTCGGGGGAGGGGATGCGCGCCTGCAGCAGGGAGATCACCCCGCGGCGCTGGGCGGCCCGCTGCTCGGCGGCCGAGGACAGGATGCGCACCGCCACGGTGGTCTCCCGGGCGGGCGCCGTCGACCGGTCCCGGGGGCGCTCGGGGACGAGCGCCGGCCAGCCGGTGATCCGCTGGCCCGCCACGGTCGTCTCGACGCTGCGCGGCAGGTCCTCCTCCGGCCACCGGTCCAGGCCCGAGCGTTCGAGGACGGAGCGCTCGGGGTCGGAGCGCCCGGGTGTCGGCGGCGCCGCCTCCGGGGGCCGCGGCGCCGGTCGGTGCGGGTCCTCCCGGGGCGCGCCCCGGGAGGCGTCCCCGGGGACCGCGCCGAGGGACTCGGCCAGGGCGGCGCGGATCTCGTCGTGCAGCTGCGTCCGGAGCGCCTCGAGGTCCTCGCCCTCGCCCAGCACCCGGTTGCGGCGGTCCCGGACCTCGAAGCGCATCCGGAGGTGGGCCGGGACCGCGTCCCAGTTCCACGACCCCGGGGGGATCACGTGCCCCTTGAGCCGGCGCAGGACCAGCTCCAGGGACGGCTCGAGGGCGTCGACGGCCGGGTCGAAGTCGGCGTCGAGCATCGCCACGGCCTGGCGGGCGACGTCCGGGGCCGGCACGAAGTTGCGGCGCACGGCCTTGGGCAGCGACCTGATGAGCGCGGTCACCAGATCGGTCCGGAACCCCGGGATCTGCCACCGGAACTGCTCGGGGTCCAGCTGGTTGAGGAACAGCACGGGCACCCGCACGGTCACGCCGTCGGCGCGGTCGGACCCCGGGGCGTACTCGTGCACGAGGTCGAGCACGAGGTCCCCGTCGCGGGTGCGTCGGACCCACTGGCGCGGGTACAGGGACTCGTCGTAGGCGCCGGCCTCCTCCGCGATCAGGTCCCCGGGATCCAGGTCCAGGAGGTGCTCGTCCTGGTGCCGGGCCTTCTTCCACCACGCGTCGAAGTGCCGCGCCGAGACCACCGAGTCGGGGATCCGCTCGTCGTAGAACCGGAACAGGGCCTCGTCGTCGACCCGCAGGTCCCTGCGGCGCAGCCGGTTCTCCAGCTCCTCGACCTCGGCCAGGCGCTCGCGGTTGCGCGCGAAGAACCGGTGCCGGGTCTGCCAGTCGCCCTCCACGAGGGCGTGCCGGAGGAACAGCTCCCGCGCCAGGGCGGGGTCCACCCGCCAGAAGTTGATCCGGCGCTGCGCCACGACCGGCACGCCGTAGAGGGTGACCTTCTCGTAGGCCATGACGGATCCCTGGGCGCGGGACCAGTGCGGCTCCGAGACGCTGCGCTTGACCAGGTGCGGGGCGAGCTCCTCCGCCCAGAGCGGGTCGATCGCGGCGTTGACGCGGGCCCACAGCCGGGAGGTCTCCACCAGCTCGGCCGACATGATCCAGTCCGGCGACTTCTTGAACAGGTTCGAGCCCGGGAAGACGGCGAAGCGGGAGCCTCGCGCTCCCTGGTACTCGCGCTTGCGCTCGTCCTTGAGCCCGATGTGGCTGAGCAGCCCCGCCAGCAGCGAGACGTGGATCTCCCGCTCCTTCCCGGCAGGGTCCACCTCACGGCCCTTGCCGACCCGGATGCCGACCTGCTGGCCCATCTGGCGCAGCTGGGCGTAGAGGTCCTGCCACTCCCGGATCCGCAGGAAGTTCAGGAACTCTCGCTGGCACAGCTTGCGGAACCGGGTCGAGGACAGCTCCTCCTGCTGCTCCTGCACGTAGCGCCACAGCAGCAGCCAGCTCGTGAAGTCGGAGTTCTCGTCGAAGAACCGCTGGTGCAGCTCGTCCGCCTGCTGGCGCTTCTCCAGCGGGCGCTCTCGGGGGTCCTGGACAGTCAGCGCCGCCGCGAGGACCATGACCTCCCGGGCGCAGCCCCGCTTGTCCGCCTCCACGATCATCCGGCCCAGCCGCGGGTCCACCGGCAGCTGCGCCAGCTGCCGGCCCACCGGGGTCAGCGGACTGCCGGTCTGCCGTCCCCGCGCTCCCCGCGGGGACGTCCCCCGGGGCTCCTCGAGGGCGCCGAGCTCCCGGAGCAGGGCCACGCCGTCCTTGACGGCCCGCGACTCGGGCGGCTCCACGAACGGGAAGCGCTCGATGTCCCCGGGCTCCTTGACGACCCCCACCGAGATCATCTGCAGGATCACGGCCGCGAGGGACGTGCGCAGGATCTCAGGATCGGTGAACTCCGCGCGGGAGAGGTAGTCCTCCTCCGCGTAGAGCCGGATGCAGATGCCGTCGGAGACGCGGCCGCAGCGTCCCGCACGCTGGTTCGCCGAGGCCTGGGAGATCCGCTCGATCGGGAGCCGCTGCACCTTGGTGCGCGCGGAGTAGCGCGAGATGCGCGCGGTGCCGGGGTCGATCACGTACTTGATGCCCGGGACCGTCAGGGACGTCTCGGCCACGTTGGTGGCCAGCACGATGCGCCGCCGGCCCGACGGAGCGAACACCCGGTGCTGCTCCGCCATGGACAGCCGGCCGAACAGGGGCAGGATCTCGGCGTCGGCCAGGCCCCGGACCCGTTTGAGGGTGCCCTGCAGCGCCTCCTGGGCGTCACGGATCTCGCGCTCGCCGGCGAAGAAGATCAGGATGTCCCCGGGCGGCTCGGCGGAGAGCTCCGCGACGGCGTCGCACACGGCGTCGATCGGGTCCCGGTCCTCGTCCTCCAGGCCGTCGCCGGCGTCCTCGTCGTCCGGTCCGCCGTCCCCCGACCGTGGCTGGGACAGCGGCCGCCAGCGGATCTCGACCGGGTACGTGCGGCCCGAGACCTCGATGACGGGCGCCGGCGCAGCCTCCGCGCCCTCGGCAGCCGCCGGCGCGAAGTGCCGGGCGAAGCGCTCGGGATCGATCGTGGCGGACGTGATGATCACCTTGAGGTCCGGGCGCCGGGGCAGGATCCGCCGGAGGTAGCCCAGCAGGAAGTCGATGTTCAGGGACCGCTCGTGGGCCTCGTCGATGATGATCGCCGAGTACTTCTGCAGCAGCCGGTCGTGCTGGATCTCGGCGAGCAGGATGCCGTCGGTCATGAGCTTGACCCGCGAGTCGGCGCCCACCTCGGAGGTGAAGCGCACCTGGTAGCCGACCGTGCCGCCGATCTTCTCGCCCAGCTCCGAGGAGATGCGCTCGGCCACGGAGCGAGCGGCGATCCGGCGGGGCTGGGTGTGGCCGATCAGGCCGCGCTCGCCCAGGCCGAGCTCGAGGCACATCTTGGGGATCTGGGTGGTCTTGCCCGAGCCGGTCTCGCCGGCGATCACGACCACCTGGTGGGCGGCGATCGCGCTCTTGATGTCCTCGCGGCGCGCGGAGACCGGGAGGTGCTCGGGGTAGGAGATGGCAGGGGGGCTGCTCGGGGATGCTGGCATGACCTCCCGATCCTACCGGGGACGCGGAGCGCGCAGGGCCCGCACCCGGTGGACGATCGGGCTCCGTGGACCCGCCGTCGGTGCCGTTCTGTCACCAGTTGTGAGCTGCCTCTCATTTGCTGAACTAACGGAAGGTAATATCGCCGACATCACCCGTTCCAGAAAGGATCCACCATGAAGCGACTGTTCCCGATGACGGCGGCCCTCGCCTCCACCGCCCTGCTGCTCACGGCCTGCGGCGGCCCGGACACCGAGACCACCGGGGGCGGAGAAGAAGCAGGGGCCGTCGAGGAGGCCACCGTCGGGATCAGCCAGTTCGTGGAGCACCCCTCCCTCGACGCGGCGCGGGAGGGCTTCGTCGCCGCGCTCGAGGAGGGCGGCTACACGGAGGGCGAGAACCTCACCCTCGACCTGCAGAACGCCTCCGGAGACCAGGGCACCTCCACCAGCATCGCGTCGAACCTCGCGTCCTCGGACGCCGACCTCGTCCTGGCCATCGCGACGCCCTCCGCCCAGGGCGTGGCCCAGGCGGTCACCGACCGGCCGGTGCTGTTCACGGCCGTCACGGACCCGGTGGAGGCCGGGCTGGTCGACTCCCTCGAGAACCCCGGCGGCAACGTCACCGGCACCACCGACATGAACCCGGTCGCCGAGCAGATCGCGCTGGTCAAGCAGCTCGACCCGGAGGCCGAGTCCGTGGGCATCATCTACAGCTCGGGCGAGACGAACTCGCAGGTCCAGGTGGAGCTCGCGAAGGAGGCCGCCGAGGAGGAGGGCCTGGAGGTCGTCGAGAAGGCCGTGACCAACACCTCCGAGGTGGCCCAGGCCGCCGAGTCCCTGGACACGGACGCCATCTACGTGCCCACCGACAACAAGGTCGTCTCCGGTCTCGAGGCCGTGATCTCCGCCGCCGAGTCCAAGCAGATCCCGCTCATCGCGGGCGAGGGCGACTCCGTGGAGCGCGGCGCCCTCATCACCCAGGGCCTCGACTACGAGCAGCTCGGGCGCCAGACCGGTGAGATGGCCGTGCGCATCCTGGCCGACGGGGAGGACCCCGCGTCCATGCCCGTCGAGTCCCAGGAGGAGACGCAGCTGGTCATCAACCTGCAGGCCGCCGAGCGCATGGGCGTGGAGGTCCCCCAGGAGCTGCAGGACTCCGCCGACCAGGTCATCGAGTAGTCCCGGGCGGCCGCGGCACGGCCGGCGCCCGGTGACCCCGGACGCCGGCCCGCCCGGCCCCCGTCCCACCTCGACGGGGTG
>NZ_JBISWJ010000101.1:0-10325 GCF_044462225.1 Kocuria kalidii
CACCCCGTGCCCCACCAACCAGAACGGACCCACCAGAAGTGATAGCCGGTATCGAACTCGGACTGCTCTACGCGGTCATGGCGCTGGGCGTCTACCTCACGTTCCGGGTGCTCGACTTCCCCGACCTGACGGTCGACCAGTCCTTCACCACGGGCGCCGCCACCACGGCGATGATCATCCTCGGCGGCGGCAGCCCCTGGCTCGCCACCGCCGCCGGCTTCGTGACCGGCGCGCTCGCCGGGCTCATCACGGGCCTGCTCCACACCAAGGCCCACATCAACGGGCTGCTCGCGGGCATCCTCACCATGACCGCGCTCTACTCCGTCAACCTGCGCGTCATGGACGGGCGGGCGAACCTGTCGCTGCTGCGCGAGGACACGGTCTTCACCCCGCTCGCCGAGCTGGGCGTGCAGGGCACGTGGATCGGCATCGCCCTGTTCCTGCTCGGCGTGGCCGTGGTCAAGGTGCTGCTCGACTGGTTCCTCTACACGGACGCCGGCCTCGCGATGCAGGCCACCGGCGACAACCCGGAGATGATCCGCTCCTTCGGGGTGAACACGGACCACCAGAAGATGCTGGGCCTGTGCCTGTCCAACGGGCTCGTGGGCCTCGCCGGTTCCCTCGTGGCCCAGTACCAGGGCTTCGCCGACATCGGCATGGGCATCGGCCTGATCGTCGTCGGGCTCGCCTCCGTGATCCTGGGCCAGGGGCTCTTCGGCTCGCGCACGGTCGTGATGGCCACGCTGGCCGTGGTCCTCGGCTCGGTCGTCTACCGGCTGGTCATCACCGTGGCCCTGCAGGCCGGCCTCAACCCGTCCGACATGAAGCTGATCTCCGCGGTGCTCGTGGTGGCCGCGCTGGTGGTGCCGCAGCTGCAGTTCTTCCGGCGCCGCAGGGAACGGCACATGGCGAACGAGGCGGCACGCCTCGTGGACGACCTCACCGACACTCCCGCGACCACGAAGGCAGGTGCCTGAGCCGTGCTCACCATCGACAACGTCCACAAGACGTTCTTCGCGGGGACCGTCAACGAGCGCCGCGCCCTCGCCGGGGTCTCGCTGACCCTGCAGGAGGGCGACTTCCTGACCGTGATCGGCTCCAACGGCGCCGGCAAGTCGACGATCCTCAACGCCATCTCCGGCAGCCTGATCCCGGACACCGGCACCGTGCGGGTCGACGACACCGACGTCACCCGGCTGCCCGAGCACAAGCGCGCCCGGTACCTGTCCCGGGTGTTCCAGGACCCCATGAAGGGGTCGTCGCCGACCATGACGGTCGAGCAGAACATGGCGATCGCCCTCCAGCGCGGGAAGTCCCGGGGCCTCCTGCCCGGGCTGACGAACGCACGCCGCCAGCTCTTCCGCGAGAAGCTGGCCAGTCTCGAGCTGGGCCTGGAGAACCGGCTGGGCGCCAAGGTGGGCCTGCTCTCCGGCGGTCAGCGCCAGGCCCTGTCCCTGCTGATGGCGACGTTCTCGGAGCCGCGCATCCTGCTCCTGGACGAGCACACGGCTGCCCTCGACCCGCAGCGGGCGGACCTCGTGTCCCGGCTCACCGCGGACATCGTGGCCGAGCAGAACCTGACCACGGTCATGGTCACGCACAACATGGAGCAGGCCCTGCGCCTGGGCAACCGGCTCATCATGATGCACGAGGGGCGGGTGCTCTTCGAGCTCGACGCCGGGCAGAAGCAGTCCATGACCGTGCCCGGCCTGCTCGAGCAGTTCCGCCGGCTGCAGCCGGGGGCGGGCCAGGACGCGTTCGACGACGCTACGCTGTTCGAGAGCGTCAAGACCGAGGACGGCGCCTGACCGGCGACCCCCGGCCGGCGGTCCACGCCCGGTCCCGTCCAGCAGCCAGGAGAGCACCGCCGTGAGCCACACCCCCGATCCGCAGCACGCCCGCCGCCGGCGCACCGGGGGGTGGATGCTGGCCGTGGGCGTGGTGGCCCTGTTCGTCTCGACGTTCACCGTGCCCGAGGCCATCCACCACCTGGCGCGCGTCTCCGTGGGGGAGGCCGCCGGCCTGACCGGGCGGGCGGTGGTCGTCACCGTGGTGGGCGCCGCGACCCTGCTCGGCGGCGGGGCGCTGGCGGTCGCCGGGTTCAACTGGCGCCGTTCGGCGGGGGAGGGCCCGAACCCGGAGGACCAGCTGCTCGACGAGCAGTTCGGCGACGGACCGGTCCGCCCCTACGACCCGCAGCGCTGGCGGCGGCCCCTCGACGACGAGGACTGACGGCCCGGCCCGTTCCGCGCCGGGCACGACGAAGGCCCCGGACCGACCGGTCCGGGGCCTTCGTCGTGCGGTGCCCGCGGTAGGATTCGAACCTACGGCCTTCTGCTCCGGAGGCAGACGCTCTATCCCCTGAGCTACGCGGGCCTGCTCCACCGCCTCAGCGATGAACCTCGACGATACTAGCAGGTTTCCGGAGGTGCTCGCCGACCGCCCGGCGCGGGCGCTCCGCGACGCCCGGTTACACTGGTGCGGTGACTCCAGAACAACTTTCTCTCGCCGTATCCGCATGCCTGCAGGACGCCGTGGCCCGCGGCGAGCTCGCCCTCGCCGACGGCGCCGAGCTGCCGGAGGTGCGCATCGAGCGGCCGAAGAACCGGGAGCACGGGGACTGGGCGACCAACATCGCCATGCAGCTGGCGAAGAGCGCGGGGCGCGCCCCGCGCGACGTCGCCGCGGTGGTCAAGGAGCGGCTGCAGGACACCGCGGGCGTGGCCGCCGTCGACGTGGCCGGACCGGGCTTCCTCAACATCACCCTGGACGCCGCCGCCGCCGGGGGCATCGCCCGGACGATCGTGGAGCAGGGCGAGGCCTTCGGCCGGACGCGGTCGCTGGCCGGGACGGCCGTCAACCTGGAGTTCGTCTCCGCGAACCCCACCGGACCGGTCCACCTGGGCGGCACCCGCTGGGCCGCGGTCGGCGACTCCCTCGCCCGCGTGCTCGAGGCGCAGGGCGCGGACGTGGTGCGCGAGTACTACTTCAACGACGCCGGCGCGCAGATCGACCGCTTCGCCCGCTCCCTCCTGGCCCGCGCACAGGGCGAACCCGCCCCCGAGGACGGCTACGGCGGGGAGTACATCACCGAGATCGCCGGGCGGATCGTCGCCGAGAACCCCGGCGTCCTCGACTCCGGCGACCCCCAGGAGGCGTTCCGGGCAGCGGGCGTCGAGCTGATGTTCGCCGAGATCAAGTCCTCGCTGCACGAGTTCGGCGTGGACTTCGACGTGTACTTCCACGAGCAGTCGCTGTTCGACAACGGCGCGGTCGAGAGGCTCCTCGAGCAGCTCAAGACCTCCGGCGCCCTGTACTTCGCGGACGGCGCGTGGTGGCTGCGCTCGAGCGCCTACGGCGACGACAAGGACCGGGTGGTCGTCAAGTCGGACGGCCAGGCCGCGTACATCGCCGGGGACATCGCCTACTTCAAGGACAAGCGGGACCGCGGCGCCGACCTGTGCATCTACATGCTCGGCGCCGACCACCACGGCTACGTGGCCCGGCTCAAGGCCGCCGCCGCGGCCCTGGGCGACGCCCCGGAGCGGGTGGAGGTCCTCATCGGCCAGATGGTCAACCTCGTCAAGGACGGCGTGCCGGTGCGGATGTCCAAGCGCGCGGGCAACGTGGTGACCATGGAGGACCTGGTCGAGGCCGTCGGCGTGGACGCCGCCCGGTACTCGCTGACCCGCTTCTCCGTGGACTCCAACATCGACGTGGACCTGGGTCTGCTGACGCGGCGCTCCAACGAGAACCCGGTCTTCTACGTCCAGTACGCGCACGCCCGCACGTGCGCCGTGGGCCGCAACGCCGAGGCGGCGGGCGTCGCCCGCACGGACGGGCGCGGCGATGCCGTCTTCGACGCGTCGCTGCTCGACCACCCGATGGAGGGGGAGCTGCTCGCCGCCCTGGGCCAGTACCCGTCGGTGCTGGCCCAGGCCGCCGAGTTCCGGGAGCCGCACCGTGTGGCCCGCCACCTCGAGGTGATCGCCGGGACCTACCACCGCTGGTACGACGTCTGCCGCGTGGCGCCGCAGGGCGAGGACGAGGTCACCGACCTGCACCGCACCCGCCTGTGGCTCAACGACGCCGCCCGGCAGGTCCTGGCCAACGGCCTGGGCGTGCTCGGCGTGTCGGCACCCGAGAGGATGTGATCGGATGACCATCGACCCGACGACCCGCACCGAGGGCTCCCCCCTGGCGCCGGACTGGCTGAGCGTGCCCGAGGACCTCGACGCCCTCGACCCCGCCATCTGGCCGGAGGCGTTCCGCCGCGACGCCACCGGGGCGCTGACCGTCTCGGGGATCCCCGTCCCCGAGCTCGCCGAGCGCTACGGCACGCCCTCCTACGTCTACTCCGAGGACACGTTCCGGGCCCGGGCGCGCGAGTTCCGCTCTGCCTTCACCGAGGCGTTCGCGCGGATCGGCGCCGAGGTCTCCGTGTACTACGCCGGCAAGTCCTTCCTGACCACCGAGGTGGTGCGCTGGATCCGGGAGGAGGGCCTCAACGTCGACACCGCCTCGGGCGGGGAGCTGGCCGTCGCCCTGCGCGGCGGCATGGAACCGGGCCGGATCGCCCTGCACGGCAACAACAAGTCCGCCGCGGAGATCACCCGTGCCCTCGACAGCGGGCTCGGGCGGATCGTCGTGGACTCCCTCGCCGAGATCGAGCTCGTGTCCCACCTGGCACGCACCCTCGGCGTCGTCGCCCCCGTGATGATCCGGGTGACCCCCGGCGTGCACGCCTCCACGCACGAGTTCATCGCCACCGCCCACGAGGACCAGAAGTTCGGTCTGTCCCTCGCCCTGCCGGAGGGCGGCGGGGACAGCACCGCGATGCAGGCCGTCGCCGCGTGCGTCGTGGAACCCGCCCTCGACCTGCGCGGGATCCACTGCCACATCGGCTCGCAGATCTTCGACGCCGACGGCTTCGGCCTGGCGGCGGAGCGGGTGCTGGCGTTCATGGCCGACGCCGACGAGCGCTTCGGCCTCACCCTGCCGGAGCTCGACCTCGGCGGCGGCTACGGCATCGCCTACACCGAGGCCGACACCCCGCGGCCGGCCCGTGAGATCGCCGAGGCCCTCGCCGAGAAGGTCGCCACCACGGCCCGCTCCCTGCGCATGGCAGTCCCGCACCTGTCCATCGAGCCCGGCCGCGCGATCTCCGGGCCGGCCGCGTGCACCCTCTACACCGTGGGCACCCTGAAGACCGTCACGGTGGAGACCGGTGTCCTGCGCCGGTACGTGTCCGTGGACGGCGGGATGAGCGACAACGCCCGGCCCGTGCTCTACGGCGCCGACTACACCGCCGTGCTCGCGAACCGCCGGGCCGCGGGAGCACCCGTGCTCTCCCGGGTGGTGGGCAAGCACTGCGAGTCCGGGGACGTCGTGGTGCGCGACGTCTACCTGCCCGAGGACGTCGCCCCCGGGGACGTCCTGGCCGTGCCCGCCACCGGCGCCTACTGCTGGGCCCTGTCCAGCAACTACAACTGGCTCGCCCGCCCGCCGGTCGTCGCCGTGCGCACCGACGGGGACCGTCCGGAGGCACGGCTCATCGTGCGGGGCGAGACCGAAGATGACCTGTTCGCCCGCGACCTGGGAGCCTGATTGACCGCCTCGACCCCTGAGACCACCCGCCCGCCCTCGACCGTGAAGGTCGCCCTGCTCGGTGCCGGCAACGTCGGCGCCGAGGTGGCCCGCACCCTCATCGACCACGGCGGCGAGCTCGCCGCCCGCGTGGGCGCGCCCGTCGAGCTCGTCGGCATCGCCGTGCGCGACCTCGCCGCCCGGCGCACCGTCGAGCTGCCCGAGGACCTGCTCACGACCGACGCGGAGGCCCTCGTCGACGCCGCGGACGTGGTCATCGAGCTGACCGGGGGCATCGAGCCCGCCCGCAGCCGCATCCTGCGGGCCCTGCACGCGGGCAAGCCGGTGATCTCGGGCAACAAGGCCCTCATCGCCCGGCACGGCCGGCAGCTGCAGGACGCGGCCGACGCCTCCGGCGTGCCCCTGTCCTACGAGGCCGCCGTGGCCGGCGCGATCCCGATCGTGCGCCCGATGCGGGACTCCCTCGCCGGGGACCGCGTCGACCGCGTGCTGGGCATCATGAACGGGACCACGAACTACATCCTCGACCAGATGGACACCACGGGCGCGCAGTTCGACGACGCGCTCGCCGAGGCGCAGCGCCTCGGCTACGCCGAGGCGGACCCCACGGCGGACGTCGAGGGCCACGACGCCGCGGCGAAGGCCGCCATCCTCGCGTCCCTGGCCTTCCACTCGACCTTCACCATCGACGACGTGTACTGCCGCGGCATCACCGGGGTCACCGCCGAGGACGTGGCCGCCGCCCGCGAGGCCGGCTACGTGATCAAGCTCCTGGCGGTGTGCGAGCGCTGCTCGGGCGGGGTGAACCTGCGGGTCACGCCGACCATGATCCCGCGGGAGCACCCGCTGGCGGGCGTGCACGGCGCCTACAACGCCGTGTTCGTCGAGGCCGCGAACGCGGGCTCCCTCATGTTCTACGGAGCGGGCGCCGGAGGTGCCCCCACCGCCTCGGCCGTGCTGGGCGACTTCGTCTCGGCGGCACGCCGGCTCGTGCTCGGCGGCCCGGCCCAGGGTGCGGACCCCCACGCCCAGCTGCCCGCCGCGCCGATGGACGACGTGCGCACGAGCTTCTCGATCACCCTGACCGTCCAGGACCGGCTCGGCGTCCTGGCACGGATCGCCCAGGTCTTCGCCGACCACGGCGTGTCGATCTTCACGATGCAGCAGAAGGACCACCCGCACGGCGACCCGCAGCTGTCGGAGATCCGGCTCGTGACCCACCGGGGTGCGAACAAGGACCTCGTGGCCACCGTGGACGCCCTGCGCGAGCTGCCGTTCGTCGAGGGAGTCGCCGGCGTGATCCGCGTGGAGCACGCCGACTGAGCGCCCCGGCGGGGCCGGCCCCGGCGCGGGCGTCCCCGCCCGCGCGAGGCGGCCCCGCCGCGCGAGCCCCCACCGCACCCCCGAAGTCCACAGGAAGAGATCCAGCACATGGCACACGTCTGGCAGGGCGTCATCAACGAGTACCGAGACCGGCTGCCGGTCTCCGCGTCCACCGAGGTCATCACGATGGGGGAGGGCGGCACACCGCTGATCCGGGCCCGTGCGCTGTCCGCGCTCACCGGCAGCACCGTGTGGCTGAAGTTCGAGGGCATGAACCCGACCGGCTCGTTCAAGGACCGGGGCATGACCATGGCCATCACGAAGGCCAAGGAGGAGGGCGCCGAGGCCGTCGTGTGCGCCTCGACCGGCAACACCTCCGCCTCCGCGGCGGCGTACGCCAAGCAGGCCGGTCTCACGTGCGCGGTGCTCGTGCCCGAGGGCCGGATCGCCATGGGCAAGCTCTCCCAGGCCGTGGCGCACGGCGCGGACATCATCCAGGTGGACGGGAACTTCGACAACTGCCTCGAGGTGGCGCGCAAGCTCTCCGAGTCCTACCCCGTCTTCCTCGTGAACTCCGTGAACCCGTACCGGATCGAGGGCCAGAAGACCGGGGCGTTCGAGGTGGTCGACACCCTCGGCGACGCCCCGGACCTGCACATCCTGCCCGTCGGCAACGCCGGCAACATCACCGCGTACTGGAAGGGCTACCAGGAGTACGCCCGCCCGTCCGTCTCCCCGGCCGGTGCGGAGCTGCCCGCCGTGTCGACGAGGCTGCCCGTGATGTGGGGGTTCCAGGCCGAGGGCGCCGCCCCGCTGGTCCTCGGGCACCCCGTCACGGAGCCCGAGACGATCGCGACCGCCATCCGGATCGGCAACCCGGCCTCCTGGGACTCCGCGATCGCCGCCCGCGACGAGTCCGGCGGGCTCATCGGCTCCGTCTCGGACGACGAGATCCTCGCCGCCCACCGCTGGCTCTCGGCCGAGGAGGGCGTGTTCGTGGAACCGGGGTCGGCCGCGGGCGTGGCCGGCCTGCTCCAGAAGCACGCCGCGGGGGAGGCCCCCACGGGGGCGACGGTCGTCATCACCGTGACCGGCCACGGCCTCAAGGACCCGCAGTGGGCGATCAAGGCCGCCGAGAGCGAGGACCCCTCGCTGGTCGAGCCCAAGCGCGTGCCCTTCGACGTGGTGGCCGTCGCCGCCGCGCTGGGCCTGGAGTAGCCCCGGATGTTCGAGATCGGGCAGCGGGTCACCGTCAGCGTGCCCGGTTCCACCGGCAACGTGGGACCCGGCTACGACAGCCTGGGGCTGGCGCTGGGCCACTACGACGACCTCGCCGTCACCGTCACCGGCGGGGGCCTGGAGTTCGAGCTCCACGGCGAGGGCTCCGCCTCCGTGCCCCGCTCCGCGGACCACCTGGTGGTCCGCGCCGTGCGGGCCGTGCTCCGGGCCGCGGGCGTGGAGCACCTTCCGGGTCTGCGGCTGGAGGCCACCAACCGGATCCCGCACGGCCGCGGGATGGGCTCGAGCGCCTCGGCCGTGGTGGCCGGGGTGCTCGCGGCGAACGCGCTGCTGCCCGCGGAGCTGGCCCTGGACGACCGGCGCCTGCTCCAGGTCGCCGCCGCGATGGAGGGCCACCCGGACAACGTGGCCCCGTCCCTCTACGGCGGGCTGGTGATCTCCTGGACCGACGGGGACGGCTACCGCAGCGTCCCGGTGGCCGTCCACGAGGACGTCGTCCCGGTGGTCGCGATCCCCGACTTCGAGGTGCCCACCCGCCTCGCCCGGTCCCTGCTGCCCGCGACCGTCCCGCACCACGACGCCGCGGTCAACGCCGGGCGGACGGCCCTGCTCGTGGAGGCGCTGACCCGGCGCCCCGAGCTGCTGCTGCCCGCGACCGCGGACCGCCTGCACCAGCCGTACCGGGCCTCCGCCATGCCCCCGAGCGCCCGGCTGATGGCCGACCTGCGGGAACGGGGGCTGCCGGCCATGATCTCCGGGGCCGGCCCCACCGTCCTGGTGCTCGCCGCGGGGCGGAGCCAGGCGGCGGAGACGGTGTGCTCCCTCGACGAGCTCGTGGCGGACGGGGACGGTTCCGTCTCCTGGCGTGTCCTCCGTCTGCGGGTCGACGGGCAGGGTGCTAAGCTGAACGGGCACCCGCAGCAGATCCAGGGGTAGGACGCCGCGCCCCGCGCGGTGAGGACAGCGGGCATCACGAGGGGCAGTGCCCGGTCGGATGCCACGGGCTCCTCGACTCCACCGCCTCAGATCCTCCGGTGATCCCCCGCCGGCACCGGCTTCTTCGATGCCGGCGGCGCACCGGTCCGCGCAGACACGGACCGGGGCACACCATGATCTCCGGGTGACACCTTGTTCGCCCAGGCTGCCGCGCCCTGAAGTGCGCCCCGCCGCAGGCGGCCCGCGTTCGCGGCCCGCCGGGAACCATCCACGGTCCTGGACTCTGAGATCCACGGGCCCCCCACCGAGGGAGAAGGACACTTCGTGACCGAGACCACCGACCTTTCCACGGGTACGGAAGAGACCACCACCGATCCCAGGAACGCGGGCCTGTCCGCGCTCAAACTGGCCCAGCTCCAGGCGCTCGCCGCCCAGCTCGGCATCACCGGCGCGCGCCGGATGCGCAAGAGCCTGCTCGTCGACGCGATCGCCGCCCACCAGCGCGGCGGCGCCGTGGCCGACCGGGACCGGGCCGTCGAGGAGAAGATCGCCGAGACGGTCGAGAAGACCTCCGACCGGGGCACGGACCCGGGCGCCGACAGCGGCGCGCAGGCGGCCGCCGGGAAGGGCGGCACGAGCACCGGCGGGGACACCGCCGCGCCGGGCGCCGAGGACGGCCAGCCGCAGCGTCGGTCCCGCTCCCGCCGGGCCACGAGCACCGGTGTGCTTCCCACCGCCGAGCAGCAGTCCGCAGAGCAGGACGCCGACGGCCGGCAGGCCCCTGAGCAGCAGGCCCCCGACCGTCCCGCCGAGGACTCCTCCGGCCAGGACGGCGACGGCGGCCGCGGCCGCGGCCGCAGCCGCCGGAACCGCAACCGTGACGACGGCGGCCAGAACAACGGCGGCCAGAACAACGGCGGCCAGAACAACGGCGGGAACGCCCAGGACGCCGGGCAGAAGACCGAGGACGGGCGATCCGCGGCCGAGGGCCGCGACGACGACGCGTCGAAGCAGGACCGGGGCCGCAACCAGAACCGTGGCCAGGACAACCGCCAGGACAAGGGTGGGCAGGACGGCAAGGGCCAGGGCAACGGCCAGGACAGGGGCGACGGCCGCAACAAGCGCGACAACCGCGGTCAGGACGGCAAGGGTCAGGACAACCGCGGTCAGGACGGCAAGGGTCAGGACAACCGCCAGGACAACCGCGGTCAGGACGGCAA